>NZ_CAXAQM010000009.1:0-205381 GCF_963970525.1 Pseudomonas sp. EA_65y_Pfl1_P113 | reverse complement strand
GTGGGATGAATTTCTAGGGCCACATCCCCACACGAACACCAACCCACGAACTGGAAAACCTGATCGCGACAGGATAGTTTCTAGTGACGCAAAAAGAAGTATTCGCTATGGCTCGCACGAAATGAACAGCCAACCAAGCAAACATCACTACCATTAGGAGACATGGACTCTTGAGCTTAAAACCAACACCATGAATGTGGACAACACTGTTATTAGAGTCCCACTACCGAAGAAGTGAAATGAAGATACGAATTATCGAAGTACTTTCTACTAAGGACACTTTACTCGTCAGGTTTCAATCATCTGTCGGTAGTGGCACCGCTCTATGGGCTGGGATCCCCCCCGACATCGGCGAGGAACACGACGTAGAGTTCGATCTGGATGAAATTTTTTCTTGGGGGCGAAACATTACTCCGTCCTCCGATACGACCCCGCAGGTCACCGATATAAACGGTATCACTCAAATAACCGCCGAGTTGATTCAAGTCGCGGACGAAGAATGTGCTGCATTACAATTTGGCGACTCTATAGTTCTTGTTGAACTCGACCGACCAATCACTCAAAAATCTGGTTACGTTGACGTGCGGGCGACCAGAATCACCCTATACCCAACAAATATTTAACCCCCCTCACCCCCACGCCACCACCAACAACCCCACCCCCAACACCAAACACAACGGCGAATAAAAATACGTATCCAACCTCGCAAACCTCGACCCGCCGACTTTCTTGAAAAACCCCACCAATTCCGAATCCCCAATCGCCCTGGCAAACATTACCAAGGCAATCGCACTGATCCCCCACTGCAACGCCCCATGGGATACCGCCGAAAAGTACAACCCCGCACGCAGGCACACCATCAGCGCAATCGCCACCAATCCCATGGCGACCAGAAACGTGGCGAGCGCCGAGGGCTTGAACGCAGGCTTGGGTCCGCTGGCGAATTCTCCGGGCAGTTGGGGGATGGCGGCTAAGAAGCCGAGTTTGCCGCCGGCAGCCCAGTACAGATGCACCATGCTGATGAATGTAAAAACGCCGACAATCCATCGTGCGACTACGAAGCTCATGACTGGCTCTCTCTGACAAGGTCCGAATCAGGATAGCCCCCCTGAGATTTTCTGCAGGCATTTCGTCGGCGGCTGACGGTAAAGTGCCGCCCCATGAAACTTGCCCGTGCCGACCGCTCGCTCATTGCCTGAACGTTCTATTGCTGCGTCCTGTTCAATGTGTTCGCCTGCAGTATCGGTCATGGGCAGATGGTCGCGATGCAGCTCAATGGCATCGGCGGCCAGTTCTGTACAGTGGACCCGCGCACCCAGGCGCCCAAGCGGTCCAACTCCACTGAGGAGAACCTGCCCACGCTGTCCAAGGCGTTTGGCTGTCCGCTGCGTTCCACTGGCGGTATGGGCCCGGCGGTCAGTTCCAGCCTGAATGTGGCGGTGTTGCCACAGCCCCATGCGCCACGCCAGCTATCGTCCTGGCTGCTGACACCCTGCCCGCTGTTCAACGGGATCAACGTCGTCGACGGCCGCTACGAGCAGCGCACGATCTGAGCGCGCTCGATCATCGACTACCGCATCAACGACAGCACCACCCTGAAAAATACCCTCTACGACTAGGACAGCCAACGCGATTACCGCAACCTGGAGACTTCTACGACATTCCGCGAACCCGGGAGAGCTTCGGCAAAGACAAGACTAACGAAGTCACCACTAAAGCACTGTTCGTGGAGAATCGCCTGGGCCTCACCGACAAATTGTCGCTGTTGACCGGCCTGCGTTACGACGCCATCGACCTGGATGTCACCAACCACCGCGTGGTCACGGCCACCAACCCTCGGCACTCCAAACGCAACTGGGAACCGGTGACCGGCCGCGTAGGCCTGACCTATCAATTCATCCCATCGGCCAATGTGTACGTGCAATACAGCACCGCCGCCGAGCAGCCAAGCACCCCCACACAAGTGTTTGATGTCTCGACAGGTAAGCAGTGGGAAGTGGGCAGCAAGTTCGACTATCTGGAGTGCCGTGGCTCGGCCACCATGGCCACCTACAAGATCAGCGCAAGGACTTTGCCGTGACCGAGCCGCAGCATCCCGGTCGACACGTATACCTCGGTGACGGGCAGAGTGCGCAACTTAACGAATGAGATGTATGCCGAGTTTGCCCATGTGTCGCCGGCGTATTATCTGGGGGCGCCGAGAACCTTCGAGCTGGCAGTACAAACCAGGTTATAAACCTGCAATGCAATCGAATGTGGGAACGTGCTTGCTCGCTCCCACATTTTGATCTCCATTCGCCAGCGAGATCGAGGTTACTTCAGGCTCGCCTCAACCTTCTGCGCCACATCCTCCGTCAACCATGCCTTCCACACTTGCGGATGTTCCTTGAGAAATGCCTGGGCCACCTCTCGTGGCGCTGTGTGATTTTCACTCATGGTCGCCAAGGCTTTATTCAGCGGTTCGATCGGAAACTCAACTTTCTCAAAGAACTGCGCAATCTGCGGATGGGCCTTCTGGAACGGCGCAGACACCCCGATACTCAACTTGGACGCCAACGAGCGCGTGGGCTTCGGATCAGGATTATCCGCATCCGTCAGGGTCTTCCAGGCCTCGGCATCGAAGGGCGGTTCCTCCAGTTGGATCAACTTGTAGCGCCCCATCAACGGCGTCGGCGACCAGTAGTAGAACAACACTGGCTTGCCCCGGCGGATTGACGAGGCAATCTCGGCATCCAGTGCCGCGCCTGAGCCGCTGCGGAAGTTCACGTAGCTGTCATCCAGACCGTAGGCCTTGAGCTTCTGTTTGTTGACCACTTCCGAGGTCCAGCCGATAGGGCTGTTGAGAAAGCGGCCCTTGCCTGGGGATTCCGGGTCCTTGAACACATCCTTGTAGCGCGCCAGGTCCTTTACGCTCTTGAGGTCCGGCGCCAGTGGCTTGATGCCTTTGGCGGGATCACCCTTGACCACGTATTCCGGCACCCACCAGCCTTCGGTTGCGCCTTTGACCGTGTCACCGAGACCAACCACCTTGCCTTCGGCCTCCGCCTTGACCCACACCGGGCTGCGGCCGGCCCACTCTTCGCCGATCACCTGGATGTCGTTCTTGGCCAGGGCGGTTTCCAGGGTGATGGTAGTGCCGGGCAAGGTGTCGGTGGGTAAGTCGTAACCCTTCTCGACAATTACCCGCAGCACTTCGGTGATCAGGCTGCCGCTTTCCCAGTTCAGATCGGCAAAATGTATCGGCGCCTCAGCGGCGCGCACCGGCAATGTGGCCATTGACAGCCCTAGGGTCGTCAGGGACGCAGCCAACAGTATTCTCAATCCTTTCATGCCTCAGCACCTCGCGATATCGCAGCCAATAGCGGAAGGCTTTGCTGCGTATGCGCGAAGCCTCTGAACAAGTAAGTCAACTCAACTGTAGTAGAGGTTCCGGGAGATAACGGGTGTTCGCGTTTTTTTGCTGATTATTCACTGGCCTTGAACGTGACCAGCTCACCCTTGCGCCATTTGGCAGCCTTGCCGGTCACGGCCTTGAGTGTTTTGGTCAGGCCTTCCTGAAGTTGCTCATTGGCGGCAAACACTAGCATCACGCTGTGGCCTTCCTTGAACACGATGCCCTGGCCTTCGGCCGAGGACACAAAGGCGTAGTCGCCCAAGCCATAGACGGTCAGCTTGATGTCGCGGAACTTCAATTCGAACTTGCCACCCTCACGACTGGGCAATACCGCCGCACGGAAGTGATCGCCGACTTTGAGTTCCAGGCGAGGTTTGTCGTCCACCACCATCGCCGCCTCGGTGTCGATTTCGGCGATGTAGATACCTTCCGGCGTCTGCTCGGTGATGTAAACGAAACGGGATTGAAACTGTTTGACCAACTTTGCGCGCAAATCACCCAGCACGAACAACGCGTGCATATCCAGATTACTGACTGCCAAGGAAACGCCCCCACATCGAAAAGAGCGCTGTCCGCCAGAGCGGACAGCACAAAAAAACGGCCTTCACGGCACGACCACATCACTCATTCTTTGAAAAAAACTGAAGAAAATCCCGCTGTCGAGTCACAAGACTAGTACAGACGTACGTGATGGACCTTGTGCAAGGTCATCAGGCACCACAGGAGATCACAGGTTCAACGGCCCGAGAATACGGGCCGACCAACTTCAGAGAATAACCCAATTAAAAATGCAGTTTTCCGACACGCAAACTCAAATAAACACACTGCCATGGAACCGGGCGCTGGTCGCCTACGACAATACTAAAACAGCAACACCGATGAAAACCAGCTACAACGCTGCAATCAAGTCGTCCGGATCGATCGAAAGGAGCAGGCCATGCAACGATCAACCTACAACGCGATGTCTTCGCCCCCCCGTTCATCCTCTCAGGACGAAGCTCAATACTACCGCTTGAACGGCTTTGAAGGGTACTCGGATTCAATTCTTTACCAAGTCGTACCTGCCGGCAGAAACTTCTTCCACATCCGCGAAGTGCTCAGCGGTCGAATCAAAGGCTTTCGCAGCGACCATGTCAAGGCCTGTGAACTGGCCAAGAAACTTGAAGCCATGTTGTAAGCGCACCCAACGATCGATCGTTTCGTCAGCCCGCTAACTTAACTGCGCCGCCGACCCGCAACAACTGCCATACTGGCCCGTCCACTGAAGTTTGTGCCCACTCGGGCCAGGTTTCTCCAGTGCAGTTATCTCCAAGGGAAGGCTCTACGTGACGGAATTTGATATCGGCGAATTTTTCATCCATGGCGACGTAAGGGAAGTAGACGGTGAGTTTCAAGCAGTGATCATCATGCGGGCCAAGCCACCGCTGACCACTGTCACCACCCACCAGGTCGAAAAAGACCGCTGGTTCAAAACCGTCGACGCCGCCGCCATCGCAGCAAAGGACGCCGCCAAAGCGTTAAAAACCGCCGTAGATTCTGGCGCCCTGAATTCCTGACAATCCGATAGAACTCTACTGCGTCACAACCCTCCCATGCATAACGACCACCCTGCATGGAGAACGATATGGACGCGCCAATCCCTACCCTTGAAACCCTGTTTGACCAATTGGGCCTGGACTCAACCCCAGACGCTATCGACGCCTTTATCGCTGCGCACCCTTTGCCTGACGACGTGAAGTTGGTCGATGCGCCTTTCTGGTCCGCACAACAAGCACGTTTTCTCAAGGAAGAGCTGCGCGAAGACGCCGAATGGGCGATTGCGGTGGACGAACTGAACCAACGCCTGCATCAACCGCACTGACGGTAGATATCTACTCACGTTCAAAGGCTGAAAATTCCCCTGCAGTGATCGGGCTTGTCCCGCTCACTGCAACGATGTGTCGATGCCTATGCCCATCCCGGAAAAGCCCACGTCACGTTAACGCTTCACAGCCTCGGGTTTATAGCCCAGGCGCAGACCACCCCAATGCCGGCCCTTGACGACGATCGGCACCGATAGGTCGTGCATCAGCTCACCGGTATCGCGGGTGTAAGTCTGCAACAAAACCGCCTGTTGATGGCTGCCACAGCGGATCCCGGTGCGGTCTTCAAACTTGCGCTTGGTGCGGTTCTGCACTGCATCCACCTGCACATCGCCGGTCAATGCCTGGGAAAACGCCTTGTTGTGCGTCGGCACGTAGCCCTGGGGCGTGCAGGCAATGGCGAACACCAACCCTTCATGCCTCGGCAGCAGATCTTCCTGGATCGCCGGCAACACCTGGTCGGTATAACCGTCAAACCGGGTGTGGTACTTGCTTGGGGTGGTATTGGCAATCGGCGTGTAGCTTCGGTCGAATAGGTCATCCAGACTGATGCGGTTCTGTAGCACGTCGGCCTCGAATTGCGCGGCAATTCGGCTGGCGCCTTCACGGGCCAAGTCGTAGATCCGCTGGTGATAGTCATCCAGGCCGACTTGCGCCAAGCGTTCACTGATGGTTTCGGCTTGGCCTTCCATCTGCACGGCGGCGTCGGCCAGTTGGCGGGTTTGCTGATCGCTGACCGCCAGGTCGCTGCGCATTTGTTCCACGGCATGGAACAGGCTGTCGAACTGGGTGCGGTTGGTGTCGGCGCCCTCGGCGATTTCATTCACCTGGCCTTCGACATCCGCCGCCAGGCTGGCGATGCTATGCAGTTGCTCACCGGCGCGCTCCACTTGCTCCACACCCGTGTGCAAGTCTGCCGAGAGCTGGCGAATCTGCTCCACCACCTGAGCCGTGCGTTGCTGGATATCGGCCACCATCACCCCAACCTCATCAGTGGCTGTGGCCGTACGGCCTGCCAGCCCGCGCACCTCATCCGCCACGACTGCAAACCCCCGACCATGCTCACCGGCTCGCGCCGCCTCAATCGCTGCATTGAGCGCCAACAGGTTAGTCTGGCTGGCGATGGACTGGATCACCAAGGTCACCCGCTGGATTTCCTCACTGCGCTGGCTCAAGGCTTCGATCAGTTCACGACTGGCATTGGCGCGCTGACTGAGCTGGTGCATGCGGGTGATCGATTGGGCCAGCACTTCGTGGCCTTCGGTGCTGCGTTGATGGGCCTGGCTGGCGGCCCCCAGGGCCTCGCGGCTGAGCTGGGAGGTGACCTTTTCGGTGCCAATCATCACCTCGGCACTGCTGACAATCTGCTTGGCTGCACTCAACTGAGACTGCAAGCGAGCCGCCAGTTGCTTGACCGAATAGGCCACGCCGGCAGCGGAGAGTGCGTTATGGCTGGTGGTATAGGACAGGTCGCGAGTCAACTCACCCATCGCATCGACAGCTTCGCAAGACGTAACAACGGGTGTGCGACGTGTCAGGCGAGGCAGCCAGATGACCAGCACGGCCAGTGGCAGGCAGACGTACAGCGGAAGGCTGGCAAATGCCAGTCCCAACAGTATCAGCACCAGGGCGATGCTCTGCGTAAGCTGCGTCAACCAGGCGGCCAACCCGCGCACTACCGATTGCGGCGCCACTGCTGCGCCCGTCAGAGATCCTTCCCCAGCCATCTTCGTCACCCCACTGCTTATCGTTATTGTCGCTGCATTAAACGCCACTATCGGGCCATTATCCATGGGCCTTTAGTGGGGTAGCTTGCAACAGATCAATACACGGGGGTGTAACGAGTCTTTCCCTGGGGGACCGCTTAGCGCCCCCCCAGCTTCACCGCATCAGGCTTGGCGCTGGTGCTTGTCGATCTGCTCGTGGCGCTCTTGCGCTTCGATGCAGTACTTGGTGGTAGGGCTGATCAGCAAGCGCTTGAGGCCGATAGGCTCGCCGCTGTCATCGCACCAGCCAAAGGAATCTTCCTTGATGCGTTCCAGTGCACGCTCAAGTTGCGGCAGCATGCGCTGGTCGCGGTCGATGGCGTTCACCAGCCAGGTGCGCTCTTCTTCAACGGAAGCGGCGTCGGCAGGGTCGGCCGGAGTGTCCAGGCTTTCAATGGCGATACGGTTCTGTTCGATGCGCTCGTGGTGTTCCACTTTCATGTCTTGCAGCAACTTCTCGAAAAAAGCGTGCTGTTCGGCATTCATGTAGTCATCCGCCGGCATGGCCAGCAACTTTTCCTTTGTCATTGATTTCTCTATAAAAAATACGTGCATTAAGGCGAATAAGGGAGCGTTCCGGCCGACCTCTGCAGGTCTCGGAAGGGCGCCGTCCATTTCAAGCGCCACCCGGCACTCAATTTACGAGGGGCGGCAGTCTAAGGCCGACTTGAGGGCACAGCAACTGAAAAGACAGGCAATTTTTCCGAGATAACCCCCAAAAGCACCAGGACGGGCTCGGCGAATGGTTATCGGAGTGCGTTTATAGCAGGAAAGTTCGTGGAACAGCTATAAGCCGCAAGCCGCAAGCCGCAAGCGACAAGCTGTAAAGCTAATCAAACTTGCAGCTTGCAGCTTGAAGCTTGCAGCTTGCAGCTCAACGCTTACGCTGCTTCTTATTGCGGTATTGGTCGATCACCACCGCCACCACAATGATCAGGCCCTTGATGATGTCCTGGATGTACGCATCCACCCCGACAAACGTAAACCCGCTGGCCATCACCCCCAGAATCAGTGCGCCGATCACGGTCCCCGTGATGCGCCCTACTCCGCCCGCCAGGCTGGTGCCGCCGATCACCGCGGCGGCAATCGCATCCAGCTCGTAGGACATGCCCATACCGGCCTGGCCGGTCGCAGCCCGTGCCGAGGCCACCACACCGGCCAGGCCCGCCAGGAGCCCGGCGATGCTGTAGACGATGATCAAGTGGCGCTTGACGTTGATCCCCGACGTACGCGCCGCCTGCATGTTGCCGCCGATGGCGTAGGTGTACTTGCCGTACTTGGTGTAGCGCAGGGCGATATGGAAGATCACAGCCACCACCAGGAAGATGATCACTGGCATCGCGCCATGGCCGATGGCCGTGTACGAGTCCGAGAGCATGCTCACCGGTTGGCCTTCGGTGTAGTAACGCGCCACGCCCCGGGCAGAGACCATCATGCCGAGGGTGGCAATAAAGGGCGGGATACCGGTAACGGCAATGATACTGCCGTTGATCGCCCCTGCCAGCAGCCCGACGCCAAGCCCCATCGCCACCGGAATCCACACCGGCAAATCGGTCAGACTGGGAAATACCGCCCGGGAAAAATCAGAGGTTTGCGCCAAACTGGCAGCGATCATCGCCGACAACGCCAATACCGAGCCCGAGGACAGGTCGATACCGGTGGTGATGATCACCTGGGTCACACCGATGGCGAGCAAGCCGATGATCGACACTTGCAGGATCATCAGCACCAGGCGCTGGGAGTTCATCAGGAAGCTCTGGTCACGCACGATCCAGCCGAACACTTCAAACACCAGGCCGATGCCGATCAGCACCAGGAAGATGCTCAGCTCGGTGGGCACGCGTCGACGACTTTTGGTTGGCGCCGTCGTGGGTTTGTTATCCGTTATTGCATTCATAGCCCATCACCTTTTTATTCTGTACGTCAGTGGACTACCGTCATCCCGGATGCCAACTGCATGACTTTTTCCTGGGTGGCTTCGCTGCGCTCCAAGGTGCCCATCAAATCCCCTTCGTGCATCACCATGACCCGGTCGCTCATGCCCAGTACTTCGGGCAGCTCGGAAGAAATCATGATCACCGCCATGCCTTCGCTGGCGAGGAAGGAGATCAACCGATAGATCTCCGCCTTGGCGCCCACATCAATGCCCCGCGTCGGTTCATCAAGGATCAGCAGGCGCGGGTTGGTCATCAGCCAGCGCGCCAGCAAGGCCTTCTGCTGGTTGCCGCCGGACAAGGTGTCGATGCATTGCTCAAGGGACGGGGTTTTCACCCGCAGCTTCTTGCACATGTCTTCGCACAGCGCACGCAGGGCCTTCTGCTGGATAAAACCGTTGCCCGAGTAGTGCGGCAGCACGGCCATTTCCATGTTTTCCAACACGGAAAGGCAGGGGAACAGGCCACTGAGCTTGCGGTCTTCGGTCAACAGAGCAAAGCCCTTCTCAATGGCCATGTGCGGATCGGTAATGCGCACCGCCTTGCCGTCCAGACTGATCTGGCCGCTGCTGCTAGGGGTGATGCCAAAAATGGTTTCGGCCACGTTGGTGCGGCCCGAGCCCATCAACCCGGCGATGCCGAGGATCTCGCCGGCGTGCAGGTCAAACGAAACGTCCTTGAATACGCCGTCCAGCGTCAGGTTGCGCACCGACAGCAACAGGTCACCGATGGGCGTCTCGCGCACCGGAAACAGCTGGCTCAGCTCACGGCCGACCATCATCGAAATCAGGCTGTCGCTGTTCATGCTGTCGGCGCGTTGCAGGCCGACGTACTGGCCGTCGCGGAACACCGCCACTTCATCGGCGATCGCGAATACTTCATTCATTTTATGGGTGATGTAGACGATGCCTTTGCCCTGGGACTTAAGGTCGGCAATGATCGAAAACAAGTGGGCCACTTCCTTGTCGGTAATGGCCGATGTCGGTTCATCCATGATCAGGATGTCGGAGTCGTAGGACACGGCCTTGGCAATCTCGACCATCTGTCGCTCGGCGATGCTCAGGTTCCCCACCTGTTCCTCGGGGTCGAGGTTGATGCGCAAGCGCGCCAGCAACTCGGCGGTGCAACGGTGCATTTCGCGGTGGTTGACCATGTGCAGGCTGTTGAGCTGCTCGCGGCCGATCCAGATATTCTCGGCGATGCTCATGTGCGGCATCAGGTTGAGTTCCTGGTGGATCATCGCGATCCCGGCCTTCTGAGCCGCCAGGGGTGTTTCAAACACGATCGGTTTGCCGCGCAGGCGAATTTCTCCGGCGTCGGGCTGGTAGATGCCAGCGATGATTTTCATCAACGTCGACTTGCCTGCTCCGTTCTCGCCCATCAGCGCCAGCACGGTACCGGGGCGCACGCGCAGCTGTACATCGGCCAGGGCCACGACACCGGGAAAGCCTTTGCTGATATTCACGATTTCCAGCAGGTAGGGTTCTTCCAACAGCTGGGGTTGGATACCGGGAGGCTGCGAGACAACGGCTTGAGCGAGCATAGAAAGGTACTCCATCGGCAAGGCGGGCACGACCGCCCTGCCGGCTTATTGTTGTTATGTCAGGGCTACTTGAACTGGGCGACGTTGTCCGGCGTGATCAACTGGAACGGGATGATCACGTTCTGCTCGACCGGCTCCTTCTTGACCATCTTGCGCGCCGCTTCCACCGAGCCCACCGCCTGCCCCTTGGCGTCCTGGAACGCCGACGCCGCCATATCACCCTTGGTGATCGCGTTCAAACCGTCCGGCGTACCGTCGACACCCGCGATCAACACGCTGCCCGGCTTGATACCCGCCGACTTCAGGGCCATGGACGCGCCAATCGCCATCTCATCGTTGTTGGCCAGCACCGCGTTGAATTCGCGGCCTTGGGTCAGCCAGTCGTTGACCAGGGTCATGCCCTTGTCGCGCAGCCAGATGCCGGTCTGTTCCTGCTCGATCTTGATGTCCGGGTACTTGGCCAGGACTTCCTTCACGCCCTTGGTGCGATTGGTGGTGGCGTTGTTCGCCAGGTCACCCAGCAAGATCACGATCTTGCCTTTGCCGCCGAGCTTTTCAGCGATGTATTGCATTTGCAGGCGGCCGGCCTCGGTGTCATCGGAGACCACCACGGCGACACCCTTGGGCAAATCTTTCTGGTCAGGACGGCGGTTGACGAACACCAGCGGAATGCCCGCCTTGGTGGCGGCATTGATGATGTTCTTGGTCGAAGCGGTATCCACCGGGTTGACGATGATGGCATCGACTTTCTGGCTGATAAAGTTCTCGATCTGGCTCAGCTGCTTGACCACGTCGGCACGCGCGTCTTCGAACTGTAATTGCACGCCGTCACCCTCGGGGTAGGACTTGGCTTGCTTGTCCATGTCCTCGCGCAGGTAGGTCAGGAAGGTGTCATCGAAGGCGGACATGCTCACGCCCACCTTGATATCGGCGGCACTGGCAAAGCCACTCGCCAGCATCATGGACAAGGCCAGCGCGGTAAAACGGATCGGGGTCTTCATGAACGGTCTGTCTCCACATTATTGTTGGTTTTGTTGGACGTTACGTTGATCAGAGCGGGGCTTGCGAATGGGGCAGTCGAACCAGCGGTGCGCCTGGAATGCAGCAGACCAGCGCGCCCTTGTTTTCGACGCACAACACATTAAGGAAGGAGAAGTAGAACGGCCGGGCGCGGGGCAGACCGCGTGGCGCTAGGACAGGGCGTAAAACTCGCAGTACAGCGTTGAAGATTTTCATCTGACGGTACCTGGTTGTTTTTGATCTTGTTTTTGTTGAGTCGTGCAGATCGAGTCCGAACGTACTATATGCAACCTGGAAAAGACTTTATTGGAAAAAAATTTCCATATCAACCTGTTTTAGAATTTTATTCTATTTTTGTTGAGACCACCTGCTGGCGCTCGGCGCTCAGGCGGGCAGCGTCCAATATACGGGTGGTTTCCAGCGCATCATAGGCATCCACCGGCAGCGGCCCCTGCCCTTGCACGGCCAATTGCAACTGTCGATAGAACTGCATCCAACAGCCCTTTTCAGACGGCACCCGCTCGCGGTCCGGGCCTTGTTCGAACCAGCCCCAGCGGCGGTGTTCTTCAGCGCCCCAATGCTCACCTTCGGTCTTCGGCGACTTGCCGGCCATCAGCGCTTCTTCCTGGCCGTCCAAGCCTTCGACGGTGTAGCAGCCAGAGGTGCCACTGACGCGAAAGCGCGGCGCCTGGCTGTTTTGCAGGCCATTGCCCCACAGATGCGAAATCACACCGTTGGCGTGGGTCAGGGACACAAAAAAACCGTGGTCCACCGTGGGGTGTTCGGCGGTGTATTGCAGTTGCGCGAACACCCGATCTACCGGGCCGAACAGTTGCAGGGCCTGGTCGACCAAGTGGCTGCCCAGGTCGCGCAGCCAACCACCGCCGCTGGCGTTACCTATGGCTTGCGGGCTGTAGCGTTCCACGCGGGATTCGAAACGAGTGATCTTGCCCAAGGCGCCGGCGTCGATGAGTTTGCGCAGGGTCAGGTAGTCCGAGTCCCAGCGCCGGTTCTGGTAGACGCTGAGCAGTGAGCCTTGGCGTTCAGCCGCGGTGATCACCGCCTGGGCCTGTTCGGCGTTGGCGGCGAAGGGCTTGTCGCTGACCACGGTTACACCGTGTTCGATGGCTTCGAGCACCAGGGCTGGGCGGCCTTTAAGGGTGGTGGAGATGACCAAGGCGTCGACGCCGGCTTCGACGATTTGACCGATGTTGTCAAAAGCCCTGACACCAGGGTGGTCGGTTGCCAGTTGCTGGCGGCGTTCGGGTGAGCGAGTCACCACACCGACGAACGTCGCGCCTGGCAGGGTTGCAATCAGCGGCGCATGAAAGAAGCGCCCTCCATGGCCGTAGCCGACTAGACCGATTCGCATGCATACACTCCTTACTTGAAGTGGAAACCCAATTCAAATGTGGGAGCAAGCTCGCTCCCACACTGACTGCATTCCATCTGTGGGATCGCGGTCAGCCGTAGAAGTGCGGACGCTGCGGCAAGCTCACCTTCACAATCTGCTCGCTATTTTGCGCTTCTATGCACGCATCCGCCGCCACCGCCGCCGCAAAGCCATCCCACGCCGACGGCCCGCCGACCTGCCCGGCGCGTACGCTGTCGATAAACGCCTGCAACTCCACGTCATAGGCACCCATAAACCGATCCTTCCAGTCCATCAGAATCGCATTGGACAACTTCGCGCCACTGCGCATTTGCACCTGGGACGGCTCCGGCAGCTTGGCAATACCGGTCTCCCCCACCACTTCGCACTGGATGTCATACCCGTACTGGCAGTTCACGAACACTTCGACATCGATACGCGTGCCCCTGGCGGTTTCCAGCAGCACGATCTGCGGGTCGCGCAGGTGGGCCAGGGCCTTGCTGGATTTGCGTGGAAACACCACTTGCACCGAGACGTAGTCGTCGTTGAGCAGCCAACGCAACACATCCAGTTCGTGGATCAAGGTGTCGGTGATCGCCATGTCGGTCTTGTAGTTCTCGCCCACCGTCGGGTTGCGGTGCGCGCAGTGCAGCATCAGGGGTTCGCCGATCTGACCGCTGTCGATCACGGCTTTCAATGCGCGATAACCCTCGTCGTAGGGGCGCATGAAGCCGACTTGCACCAGGCGCTTGCCGAAGGCCACCTCGGCGTCGACGATCTTGCGGCAGCCTTCAGCCGTCACGGCCAAGGGCTTTTCGCAGAACACCGGTTTGCCGGCGGCGATGGCCGCGAGCACGAACGCTTCGTGGCTCGGCCCCCAGGAAGTGACCAGAATGGCCTCGACCTGTGGTGAATTGATCAGCGCATGGCCGTCGGCGTACACCTCAGCATCCAGCTTCAACTCTGCGACAACCTTGGCGGCTTGCTCAAGATTGATGTCGGTTACCGCCACTACCTGGCTGTTGAGCAAGGTCTGGCTGCAACGACGAATATGGTCACGGCCGATAGCGCCAGTGCCGATGACTCCAAGCTTCAAAGACATACACAACTCCTCTTGTTATCAGTACTGCCGGGCCTTCGCCAGGTGTTCATTGAGTTTTTTTGCGGCGGCATTTGTGCGCTCGCTGGTGGAGACCTGCGCCACACCCACCCGCCACCACGACAGGTAACCGTGGATCATGGTCTTGGGCAGCACCTTGATATCGATCAGCGTAGAAACCGTTTGAGTGCGTGCATCGGCCAGCGCCGCTTCGAGTTGCTCCACGGTGCTGACCTTGTAGGTCTTGCAGCCATAGGCCGCCGCGCTCATGGCGAAATCCACCGGCACCAGGCCGCCGTCGAGCTTGCCGCTCTCGGGGTTGCGGTAGCGGAACTCGGTGCCGAAGCTGTCCATGCCATTGCCGATCTGCAGGTTGTTGATGCAGCCGAAAGCCATGTTGTCGAGCAGCACCACGTTGATCTTGCGGCGCTCCTGGATCGAGGTGGCCAGTTCCGAATGCAGCATCATGTAGGAGCCATCGCCGACCAGGGCGTAGACCTCTTTTGTTGGCTCGGCGAGCTTTACACCGAGAGCAGCGTTGATCTCATAGCCCATGCACGAATAACCGTACTCAACGTGATAGGTGTTGACGCCCTTGCTGCGCCAGGCGCGCTGCAGGTCGCCGGGCAGGCTGCCGGCGGCGGCGACGATAATGGCGTCGTCGGCCAGGGTTTCGTTGAGCACGCCGAGTACGCGGCTCTGGGTCAGGCACGAGCCGGTCAGCTCGATAAATTCACGCAGCACCGCGCGGTCCAGGTGGTCGTCGACCTCAGGCACGAAGCCGTCACCGTCATATTCCACCTGATGCACACGGTCCACTTCGGCGTCCAACTGCGCCTTGGCGTCGCGGATCTGCTCGCTCCAGCCCGAACGATAATCGCCCAGGGCAACGGCCAGTGCTTCAAGGGCGACTTGCGCGTCAGCCAACACCTGCACGCCGTCCAGTTTCAAGGCGTCGCAGGGGCTGATATTGAGGTTGAGAAACTTCACCTCGGCGTGCTTGAACAGTGATTTTGACGAGGTGGTGAAGTCGGTATAACGCGTGCCGACACCGATGATCAGGTCTGCTTCGGGCGCCAGCAGGTTCGCCGCCAGACAGCCGGTTTCACCGATCCCACCGACGTTCAGCGGATGGCTGGAGACCACAGCGCTCTTGCCCGCCTGGGTTTCGGCGAAGGGGATATCAAAGCGTTCGGCAAAGGCCTGCAGTGCAGCATTGGCACCGGAATACTTCACGCCGCCACCGCAGATGATCAGCGGCTTGCGCTTGCCGCGAAAAGCCGCCAGCGCATCAGCGATCATCGCGGCGGTGGCCGGGCGACGTTCGATACGGTGCACGCGTTTTTGCAGGAAATAATCTGGATAGTCCCAGGCCTCGGCCTGCACGTCCTGGGGCAACGCCAGGGTCACGGCACCGGTTTCAGCCGGATCGGTAAGCACGCGCATGGCGTGGATTGCAGCAGTCATCAACTGCTCGGGGCGGTTGATGCGGTCCCAGTATTTGCTCACGGAGCGGAAGGCATCGTTGGTGCTGATACTCAGGTCATGGAACTGCTCGATCTGTTGCAACACCGGGTCGGGCTGGCGACTGGCATACACATCACCAGGCAACAGCAACAACGGGATACGGTTGGCGGTCGCCGTCGCGGCGGCGGTGAGCATGTTGGCAGCGCCGGGGCCCACAGAAGCTGTGCACGCGTAGATCTTGCGGCGCAGGTGCTGCTTGGCAAAACCGATGGCGGCGTGGGCCATGCCCTGTTCGTTGCGGCCCTGGTGCACCACCAGGTCACCGCTGTCTTGCTCCAGGGCCTGGCCCAGGCCCAACACGTTGCCGTGGCCGAAAATCGTGAATACCCCGGCGACGAACTTGCTCTGCACGCCATCGACTTCGATGTACTGGTTATCCAGGAACTTCACCAGGGCCTGGGCCATGGTCAATCTTGTTGTGGTCATGTTCGCACCTTGAATGAATGCAAATCTGTCGATCAACAGTGATCCCATGTGGGAGCGGGCTTGCTCGCGAATGCGGTGTGTCAGGCAATGAATCTGTATCTGATAAACCGCTATCGCAGCGATGCGGCGACCCGACAAGCCAGCTCCCACATTGGGTTCAGCGTTGAACCAGAGATTGGTTCAAATGGGCGATGCTCGCGCCCAACGCCTGCTGGATATCCACCAACGCATGCACGCTCTCGGCAAATGGCTCGAACGACAAATAGCCGCTGTATCCAGTAGTGAGCAGCGTATCGATCTGCGCCGCGTTGCCCAGGATGTCACCCTCGCCCACCAACACGCGGTGGCCGTCACGAATCGAATCGAGCGGCGCCTCGGCATCTTCCACACCCGAGATATGCACCAGCCCGGTCAATTCCGGAAAGAACTCATGTTCGCTGGCCAAGTGATGATGGAAGGTATCGTGCACCAGGCGAAACACGTCCAGGCCGCCAATGGACTGGATCGCATCCACCGCCACGCGCTTGCGGCGCAGGGCACATTCCTCAAAGCCCAGGGGTTCGATAAAACCGAGAATCGCGTATTCGCGCAGAATCGGCGCCAGCTCGCTCAAGGCCGTGCGCAACCCGGCGGCACGCTGCGCTTCGTTGCGCGTATCGCCTCGCTCGTTGAACGGGCACATCACCAGGCCCTGGGCGCCGCATTCGCGGGCATAGGTGGCGAGCTGGATCGCTTGGGCGCGACGCTCCTCGTTCCACACGTCAAAGGGGTACAGCGCGTTGATCGACAGCACCTGGATGCCCTGCGCTGCGCACAACTCGCGCACGCGGCTGGCCGGGGTGCCGAATTCGATTTGCTTGCCCGCAAGGTCATTGCGGATCTCGATGGCATCGCACTTGAGCGCTGCGGCCAACTGGATGAAGTCCGGCAGGGACAGGTTGGGGGCGACCATGCGGTTAAGGGCGAAACGTAAAGGCGACTTCATTGTTGTTGTTCTCCGTCCAAAACCGCTTAGAGATCCAGCAGCCAACTGTGCTGCGGATCGTTATGGAAATGCCAGGCGCGCTTGGGGCCGGCCATCACGTTCAGGTAATAAGATTCATAGCCATACGGCACGCTGACCGGGTGATAGCCCTTGGGCACCAACACCAGGTCGCTGTTTTCCACGGCCATGGCCTGGTCAATGCTGCGATCGTCGGTGTAGACGCGCTGGAACACAAAGCCCTGGGGCGGGTTGACCTGGTGGTAGTAGGTCTCTTCAAGAAAGCTCTGGTGCGGCAGGTCGTCGGTGTCGTGCTTGTGCGGCGGGTAGCTCGACGAATGCCCGGACGGCGTGCGTACCTCCACCACCAGCAGCGAATGGGCCGGCTCGCTGTCGGGCAGGATGTCGCACACGTAGCGGGTGTTGGCGCCTTTGCCGCGCACGCTGCGTTTGCAGTTCTCCGGGCGGATCAGGCGAGGTTCGTAGCCGTCCGCACCCGGCGCGGCGCAGACGGCAATCTGTACGTCGCTCAAGGCGGTGACCTGGGCATCGGTGCCCGGTGGCAGGTAAGCGGCGAACGGCGATTTGTCTTCAAACACGGATTGGCGATCACCCAGGTTCTGCCAGTTGAAGCCTTCGCCTTCAATGTTCACGCGACCGCTGAGCAGCACCAGGCACAATTCCTTATCACCGGCGCTGACCGGCAGGGTTTCGCCCAGGCTCAGCCGGTAAGCGGAAAAGCCCACGTACTCCAGGCGCCCTGCTTCCAGCGCGACCATGGTTTGTCCGTGTTTGCTGCTCTTGACCAACAAGCTCATTTTGCAGTCCTCTCATTCAGCAGGGCATCATTCAGCAGAGTACGTAGGGTGTCGTAACCTTTCTTCGCATAGATATAGCTGGGCGCCACAGCCGGGTCCTGCTCGGCTTCCACGACCAGCCAGCCTTCATAGTTCGCGGCCAGCAACTCATCGAGCAATTCGGCGAAGTCGATATCACCGTCGCCGGGCACGGTGAAGGTGCCGTTGACGATGCAGTCGGGAAAACTCCACATCTGGTTACGCGCCAGTTGCACCACAGGCTTGCGCACGTCCTTGAAATGCACGTGGCAGATGCGGTCGATGTGTTTACGCAGTACCTCCAGTGGTTCGCCGCCGCCCATGTAGCAGTGGCCCGAATCGAACAGCAGGCCGACTTCCGGGCCTGTTCGTTTCATCAACTGGTCGATGTCTTCCGCGGATTCGACGTAGGCGCCCATATGGTGGTGGTACGCCAGGCGCACGCCTTGGGACAGGGTGAAACGCGCCAGTTCGGTGAGCTTGTCGGCGTAATCCTGCCAGGCCTGTTCGCTGTGAAAGCGCGGGCGCTCGATCAGGCGGATGCGCGAGCCCTGGATCGAATCGGCGACTTCGCCGTAGACCAATACATTGGCGCCGTTTTGCTTGAGCAACTCGACATGGCCGGCAATGGCCTCGATTTCTTCGGCCACTGAACGCCGGGCCAGCCGGCTGGAGTACCAGCCGGAGACCAGTGCCAGGTCATAAGGGCGCAGCACATCGCCGACGCCTTTGGCGTCTTTGGGGAATTTGCCGTTGAGTTCGAAGCCTTCGTAACCGATTTCCTGGCCTTCGCTCAAGGCGGTGCTCAGGGGCGTTTCGCCGCCCAGGGCCGGGAGGTCGTCGTTGCTCCAGGAAATCGGGTTGATGCCAATTCGGATTGCGGGCATGGCTGCACCTTTTATTGTTCTTCAAAGTTGCATGGGATCTGCTTTATGTGGGAGCTGGCTTGCCTGCGATGGCATCAACTCGGTGTACCTGATAGACCGAGTTGCCAGCATCGCAGGCAAGCCAGCTCCCACATTTGATTGCATTTCAAGTTGGAAAACGGGTTTAGGTTCGGGCACTTCGCCAGGCATTGATCAGCTGCTCGAACGTGGCCTGGACTTGCTGGATCAGGGTTTCATCATCAATCTCCCCCGCCATCCACGCCCGGCTCGGCTCCTGGAAGATTGTGCGGCCCACGGCAAAGCCTCGGCACGTCGTACTCTGGCTGGCTTGCTGGAAGCCATCGGCGAGACACTCAGCCGAGGCATTCAGGCCCAGCAGCACCACGCCACGGCAGTACGGGTCGCGGTCCTGGATCAGTTCGTCGAGTTTCTTCCAGTCCTCGGCCGACTGCGCCTCAATCTTCCACCACGCCGGGTAGATACCCAGGTTGTACAAGCGCTTGAGGCTGCGATAGAGCACATCCGGGTAAGTGGACGGGTGATCCTTTGGCGGGATGACTTCCAGCAGCAGTTCATGGCCACTGACCAGTGAAGCTTCGTACACCGCCTTGAGTTGCGCTTCCTGTTCCAGGCGCAGCAACGGCTCGTCGTCGGGGTGAAATTGCACCAGGCATTTGATGATTTGCTCCTGGGGCCAGGCGATCAGGTTGCTGCCAATCGAGCGGCCGTGCTCGAACGCCAGTGGACGCGAGTTCTGCACCTCCACCGGACGCGCGATCCACCAGCCACGGCCGCTGGCCGCATTAAGAGCGTCCTGGCCGAAGCGTTGGTCGGCCAGCAGGCCCACATCGGCCTCTATGCCTTGCTCGGCGAGCTTGTTCTCGACGCGTTCGATGGCCTGGATAAACAGCTGCTTGATATCGCTGATGCGCGTTGGGTCCTGGCCACCTTTTTGCGCCAGGTCCACCAACTGCCAACGGTGGTCGAAAGCAAACACGAACAGTTGCTTCCAGGCCTTGCGCGGCACCGAGACGCGGTGCAGGCGTTGCAGGGTCACGTCTTGATCCGGCCGGGTGATCGGCACCGGGCTGTTGAACAGGTACTCAAGCTCGGCAGGCGTCGGCATGGCCGGCGCGCAGGCGTGACGCGATACCACAAGACCGCCGCAGGCATTGGCCAACTGGCTGCAACGCTCATCGCTGGCGTCATTGATCCAGCCACTGAGGAAACCCGACATAAAGGCATCGCCAGCACCGAGCACGTTGAGCACTTCAACGCGCACACCGGGGTAGATGGCGCCGTCTTCCAGTCGCACGGGGATGGCGCCGTGAATCACCGTGCAACCCTGCGGGCCGAGCTTGACCACCAGGGTCGCCGGGGTCAGCTCGCGGACTTTACGCAGTGCGGTGAGCAAATCTTCACTGCCACCCGCGATGAGGAATTCTTCTTCGGTACCGACAATCAAGTCGAAGCGCGGCAGGATTTTCTGCACATGCTGGCTGACGTTCTGGTCGGCGACAAACCGCGTCTCGCCATCCGCCTTGCCCGCCAGGCCCCACAGCACTGGGCGGTAGTCGATATCCAGCACGCGCTTGACGTTGTGCTTGGCCGCATAGTCCAGGGCCTGGATACTGGCCTTGTACACGCCATCGGTGGAGAAATGCGTGCCGGTGATCAGCAGCGCCTTGCTGTTGGCAATAAAAGATTCACTGATGTCTTCGGCGCGCAGGGCCATGTCGGCGCAGTTTTCGCGGTAGAACACCAGGGGGAAGGTTTCGCGGTCCTTGAGGCCGAGCAGCACCAAAGCGGTCAGGCGCTCAGGGTCGACCTTGATGGCGCTGACATCGCAACCTTCGCGGGCCAGGGATTCCAGTAGGAAACGGCCCATGTGGTCATCACCCACCCGGCTCAGCATCGCCGACTTGAGGCCCAACCGTGCGGTGCCAAAGGCGATATTGGCAGAAGAACCGCCGAGGTATTTGGCAAAGCTGGACACATCCTCAAGCCGCGCACCGACTTGCTGTGCATAGAGGTCGACGCCCAGGCGCCCGAGGCAAATCAGATCCAATTGACGCCCACTGGCAAAACGAGTCTGGCCCATGCTGGCTCCTGTTATTTTTATCAGCCTGCGCTGTGCCGT
Source organism: Pseudomonas sp. EA_65y_Pfl1_P113 (assembly GCF_963970525.1). Lineage (NCBI taxonomy): Bacteria > Pseudomonadati > Pseudomonadota > Gammaproteobacteria > Pseudomonadales > Pseudomonadaceae > Pseudomonas > Pseudomonas sp. EA_65y_Pfl1_P113. The sequence continues at coordinate 184,593 of NZ_CAXAQM010000009.1, read as the reverse complement.
CGTGGTGGCGGCAAACGCTCTTGGTGGGAGCAGACTAGAACGTCCGTCGACGCCAATCAATATTTATTCTAGATATTTTTTCTTTGGAATATTTTTTCCATTAGGCTTGCGCAGGGGCAGCCCAGCGAGACTGCATCGTTTCAGCAGGCCACGGCGGCCGTGATGCGCAGGTATTTTTTTGTGCCTACCCTGTAGACTTGCGCCACTCATCAGCGCATCAGAAGAACCGTCAGAAGGATTGCCCATGTCCCGCACCGATCACGAGCCCGCCCTGGAAGAAACGCCCGCCAGCCCTCCGATCAATGCCGAACGCCTGTTGCAGCTGATCACCGACGAATACGAAAGCCTGCCACGCCAACTCAAACGCATCGCCAGCTACATGAGCCAGCAAAGCGACCGGATCATGGTCGACCGTATCAGCGATATCGCTCGCGAGTGCGAAGTGCACCCGTCGGCCATCGTGCGGTTTTCCCAGCGTTTCGGTTTCAGCGGGTTCAGTGAGATGCAGGCGCTGTTTCGCGAGGCCTACACCCACAAGACCACACCGGTGCAGAACTACCAGCAGCGCATCCGCAGCATGATCGCCAACAAGTCGCAGAAGGCCAGCGGCGGCGACCTGGCGCGTGAGTGCGTCAACGCGACCCTGTCGGGCATCGAGCGCCTGGGGCTGGAACTCGATGACGTGGCGTTCGACAAGGCCGTGGACCTGGTGGTCAACGCCGACAACATCTACGTGGTCGGCGTGCGCCGCTCGTTTGCGGTGGCCGATTACCTGGTCTACAACCTGCAGCACACCAACAAACGCATCCACCTGATCTCGGGCCTGGGCGGCAGCTACCGCGAGCAGATGCGCAGCGTGCGCGCCAATGACCTGGTGATTGCAATCAGCTTTACGCCCTACGGCAAAGAGACCCAGCATTGCCTGCGGATTGCCCAGCTTCATCAGGCCAAAACGTTGATTATCACCGACAGTAACTTGTCGCCCCTGGCCAAACGGGCGAACGCGGTGTTGCTGGTAAATGAGGGCTCGTCGTTTGCGTTTCGTTCGTTAAGCGCCACGTTGTGCCTGTGCCAGGCGTTGTTTATTGCGGTGGCGTATCGTTTGGAGTTGAAGGTGGACGAGATACACGAGCAGGTTGGGTTTGACGACTGACCGCGCTTACGCCACCTGCGCGACGGGATCTGCGCGCGCTCGGCCACGCTGCGCGTGATGGCTGGCATTACAGCAAAAAGCCGCGCCTGTTGGTCAGGCGCGGCTTGGATGAGGCGCGAGCAAAATTACATGAAGATCGCAATCAGGATAATGATCGGGATCGGAATGCCGAGGAACCACAGAAGTAATGAGCGCATGATGTTCTCCTTGAATTAATTAACGGACGAAGTGTTCGGTTTCGACATACACCACGGCATCGCGACGACGACCACCATAAGTTGCAGCGAAACTGGCGAAGAAGGCACCGATCAGCAGGGCAATGAAGGTCCACAGCGACGTATAGGCAGCGACTTTCGCAGCGGTATCGGCGGCTTGCTTGGCTTTGAGCTTGGCGTCTTCAACGGCTTTACGGGCGTCGCCGTAGACCTTGTCGATACGCGCCTCGGCATCAGCCTGGCTGAGGTTGGTGCGCTGGCTGATCAACTGGGCCAGGTAAGCACGGTCTTCAGCGGCCAGTTGGCCGTCGTTGCTCAGGGTGCGGGTGAAGATGCGGGCGACCACGCCATGTGCAGCGTCGTCACCGACGGCCACCGGGCGATCATCGCGAAACAGGCTGTCGACGTAGTAGTCGAAATCACCGCCGCTGACACCCTTGGCTGCACTGCCGGCGGCCTGGGTCATGCCACTGGCCGCGCCGGCTGCAACGCTGGCACCGGCTTTCACGCCACCGCTCACCACACTGCCGACCGAGCCGACCACCAGTACTGCGGTAATCAGCGTGGCGACGGCCCAGGCCAGGAAGCCATGGGCGGTGTCGCGAAAGTACACCTCATCGCCGTGCATATTCGCCCACTTCACGCGCAACCGGCCGGCGATGTAGCCGCCTAGCCCGGACGCGACGATCTGGGTAAAGGCCAGCCAGATAATCGTGGAAACGCCAAGGCCCTTGGCGCTGATGCCGCTGTCAGCCCACGGCGACACCGCCGAAAAGCCCAGGCCGAAGCCCAGCAGTACCAGGATCAGCGACAGTGCAGCCGCCGCCGCCGCCCCAGCAAAAATCGCGCCCCAGGAAACCCCGGAGCGCGTGCTCGACTCTTGTAGCGTGGATGAGGATGTAATCATTATTTTTTGCTCCCGGCAGGAAAAATGGTGTTGCAAGTCTCAAAAGGGGCAGTGCAGGCAGCGTGCCAGTCGACATGGAATTTAATATCTTTGTAAATCAGTAGCTTAAGTAATTTGAACTTACGAAAATCATGCAAGTTGCAAGCATTGATCGTTTGAGGCGGGCGTTATGCATTCCATCGTTCGCGGCCATAAAATCTGTGTCAGTTTTGCCAAGATGACTTTTTATTTAGTAAGCGTTCAGCCATTTCTTGGCAAAATGCCCACACTTCTAGTGTGAATCGCTCACCAGGTAATCCTATGACCCGTATTTTGACCATCGAGGATGATGCCGTAACAGCCCGCGAGATCGTCGCCGAGCTGAGTAGCCATGGACTGGATGTAGATTGGGTGGACAACGGCCGCGAAGGCCTGGTCCGTGCCGTGAGTGGGGATTACGACCTGATCACTCTCGACCGCATGCTGCCGGAACTCGATGGCCTGGCCATCGTCACCACCCTGCGCACTATCGGGGTGTCGACACCGATCCTGATGATCAGCGCCCTCTCCGATGTCGATGAGCGTGTGCGCGGCCTGCGCGCCGGGGGTGACGACTACCTGACCAAGCCGTTCGCGTCCGACGAAATGGCGGCGCGCGTCGAAGTGCTGCTGCGGCGCAAAAGCACGGTCAAGGAATTCGAAACCGCCCTGCGCGTGGCCGACCTGGAACTGAACCTGATCAGCCGCGAAGCCAGCCGCGCCGACCAACCGCTGAGCTTGCTGCCCACTGAATACAAACTGCTCGAATTCCTGATGCGCAACACCGGGCAGATCCTGTCGCGGATGATGATCTTTGAAGAAGTCTGGGGCTATCACTTCGACCCGGGCACCAACCTGATCGACGTGCACATCGGCCGCCTGCGCAAGAAGATCGACCCACCGGGCCTCACGCCGCTGATCCGCACGGTACGAGGTTCCGGTTATGTCATTGCTGAACCCATCTAAGGGCTGGCGCTCTTCCAGCAGCCGCTTGCTGGCGCTGTACAGTTCGTTGTTCGTGGCCTGGAGCTGCATCCTGATGGGGGTGCTGTATTACGAGGTGTCGGGTTACCTGAGCGACCTGTCGCGCCACTCCCTGATGCAGCGCCAACACTTATTCCAGCGCTTCGACGGCGAAGAACTGGTGGAAGCCCTGACCACCAGCATGACCTTCGACATGAAGGGCGTGGACGCCTATGGCCTGTTCGATGAGCAATTCCGCCCGCTCAGTGGACCGATCCGCGCAGTGCCGCCGGACCTGCCCTTGGACGGCAAGATCCACGCCCTGGTCAATTGCGTCGAATCCGACGACCCCAAGCTGCCCAAGGACAGCTGCGACGCGGTGGCCACCCACACCGAAGACGGCCGTTGGCTGGTGCTGGTGCGCGCCAACGGCTCGCTGTTTGGCGTGACCCGGATCATCTGGCATGCCCTGCTCTGGGCCCTGTCGTTGACCATTATCCCAGGCGCGGCTGGCTGGCACTTGCTGCGCCGGCGCCCGTTGCGGCGGATTCGCGGGATCCAGGCCAGTGCCGAAGCCATCGTCGCCGGTGACCTCACTCACCGCCTGCCGCTGTCAAACCGGCGCGATGAGCTGGACATGCTCGCGGCCATCGTCAACGCCATGCTCGACCGCATCGAGAAGCTGATGAACGAGGTCAAGGGCGTGTGCGATAACATCGCCCACGACCTGCGCACGCCGCTGACGCGCCTGCGCGCGCAGCTGTACCGCATCAAGCAGGAGGCCGAGGCGGAGTCGGGCTACGCAGTGAAACTCGACGACGCGATTGCCGAAACCGACACGCTGATGGCGCGCTTTCGCGGGCTGTTGCGCATCTCGGAGCTGGAAGACCACCAGCGCCGCTCCGGCTTTCTGGTGATGGACCCACTGCCACTGCTGCGTGAACTGCACGACTTCTACCTGCCCCTGGCCGAGGAAGGCGAATTGCAGTTGGTGCTCGACACCCCAGAGTCCCTGCCCTGGATCACCGGCGACCGCGCGCTGCTGTTCGAAGCCCTGTCCAACTTGCTGAGCAATTCGATCAAGTTCTCCCCGCCGGGCGGCGCAGTGATCTTGCGCGCGGTAAATGACGCGGGCAGCACACGCATCGAAGTCCACGACTCCGGGCCCGGCATACCACTGGCAGAACGTGCGTCGGTATTCCAACGCTTCTATCGCGTGGATGAAAGTGACCAACAAGGCGGGTTCGGGTTGGGTTTGTCGATTGTGGCGGCGATCATCAACTTGCATGGGTTCAAGTTGGACGTGGGTACAAGCGAACAAGGCGGTGCCAGATTGGTGCTGGAATGCCGCCAGCAGCTCATGCCCAAAGCCTGAGATTCACACCGATCAAAAATGTGGGAGCGGGCTCGCTCGCTCCCACATTAGATGTGCAGTGCTTGGCAGATCAGGCCGGGAAGTTGACCCGCAATGCCTCAAGCCCGCCGCTGTAAACACCCGCGAACAGTTCTTCCACCGCCGCATCCGTGGTGCCTGCCGCCGGCGTAAACACCCCGGACCAGGTCACTTTCGCCGACGACTCGCTCAACGCCTCAACCTGCAACGTCGCCAGGTACGCACTCACCGGAAACGGCGATTGCTCAATGGTGTAGCTGTACGTACGCCCGACGTTATCAAACGCCTGCAAACGCTCCACGATCTGGCCACCGTCAGCGGTTTGCAGGTGACGCACGCGGCCGCCCTCGCTCGGCTCGCTCTTGACGATAAGCGCCAGCCAGTCCGGCAGGCTGTTGAAGCCGCCAATCAATTGCCAGACCTGATCGGCCGATACCGGGATTTCAATCACAGAAGAGGCTGTTGCCACAATAAATACTCCAGAAAATGAAAAAAATCAGATCGCCATGCTGTCGACCACCCCCCCATCGACCCGCAACGCGGCACCCGTGGTGGCAGACGACAGGGGTGAAGCAATGTACGCCACCAGGTTGGCGACTTCATCCACATTCGCCGCACGCTGGATGATCGAGGTCGGCCGCGCGTTACGCACAAATACGTCCGCCTCGTCCCGCGCACTGCGCCCGGACTTTTGCGTCGCGTCCTTGAGCATCTGCTCCAGGCCGTCGGTGAAGGTCGGGCCCGGCAGCACAGCGTTGACCGTCACACCGGTGCCCGCGAGGCGCTTGGCCAAGCCATGGGACACCGCCAGGTTGGCGCTTTTGGTCACGCCGTAATTGATCATATCCGCGGGCGTCGCCACGCCGGTTTTACCCCGCAGATCCCCATGGAAGCCAGCGAGCCGTTTACCGCATTGGGTTTGGTTGCCTCAGGGCTGGGCGTGGCGATGGTGCAAAAAGGCCTGAGCCGCAATGCACCGCCCGGCGTGGTGCTGCGGGAATTGCCATGGTTGACCTACACCACCCCGTTATGGGCGGCGTGGCATCGGATCAACCTGCGGCCATTGGTGGAAACCTTCCGCAAAGTGCTCACCGAACCCAAGGGCTGATGGAGTTCGAAATGTGGGAGCAAGCCCGCTCCCACATTTGGCTCTTTATCCGGCTTGGGATTTTAAGAAGGTTGCCATTAGTTGGTTAACCCGCTCTGCCGCCTCCAACTGCACCATATGCCCCTGCCCCGGCACTATCTCAACCTGGGCTTGCAATCCCTCGGCATGCCTGGCCGGGATGATTGCATCCTCACTGCCCCAGATCACCAAACTCGGCTGGCGGCCCACCACGTTGCGCACATCAATCATCTGCCGCCCACCCTCAAACAGCTTTTGATTGAGCTGCCGCAATGCCTGGTCCACGCCTTCCAACCGCTTGAACTTGAGCATGTCCTCCAGCATCTGCCGCGTCACCAACGCCGGGTCGCTGAACAGTTGAGTCAACTGTGGCTTGAGCGCATTTCGATTATTGGCCTCGGCAAACCCTTGTAGGTAATCGCCGTTGATATCCGGACCCAGGCCGGCGCTGGCGATCAGGGTCAGCGAAGCGACACGCTCGGGTGCCTGGCTGGCAAGCGTCAGTGAAACCAGCCCACCCATGGAATGCCCGGCCAGGTGCACGCGGTCGAGATCGAGGTGGTCAAGCAGGTCCAACACCGCCTGGCTCAACTCCTGCGCATCGCCGCTTTGCAGGTGTTTGCCCGACTCGCCGTGCCCCGGCAGGTCCAGGGCGATCACGCGGCGCTCGGCGGCCAATGCCGGTTGGTTGAACAGCCAGTTGTTCAAGTCACCGCCAAACCCATGCACCAGTACCAAGGGTGTGCCGCCTTCGCCCAGGTCGAGATAGCGCAGCAAGCGCCCGCCTATTTCGACCTTTTGCGCACTCGGCCCGGCTGCTTCGGCCTCGGCGCTGCTTGAGACAAACCCGGCGTTGAAGCTTTCGATCACCGCATCGATCTGGGCCTCGGTGGCCTCGCCTTCCACCACAATCCCCAGCAATGCGCCTACCGGCAAGGTCTCATCGCTCAGCGCCAGCACCCTGCGCAACACACCACTGAAGGGTGCTTCGACACTGCTGGAGATCTTGTCGGTCTCCACGTCCAGCACTTCCTCGCCCTTCTCCACTCGGTCACCGGGCTGCTTGAGCCAGACGTCGATGCGGCCCTCGGTCATCGACAGCCCCCACTTGGGCATGGTCAGGGTATGGATCATGCGGCATTCCTCTTGTCAGCGATCTTCAGCACAGCGGCCTCGATCTTCGCGGCGTTGGGGATGTACAAGTCTTCCAGCGCGTCGGAAAACGGCACCGGCGTGTGCGGCGCGGTGACCATCTCAATCGGCGCGCGCAGGGAGGCAAACGCCCGCTGGGCGACCAAGGCACTGATATCGGTAGCAATGGAACAGCGTGGGTTGGACTCGTCGATCACCACCAGCCGCCCGGTTTTTTCCACGCTTTCGAGAATGCTGTCTTCATCGAGCGGGCTGGTAGTGCGCAGGTCCAGCACTTCGCAGTCGATGCCCTGGCGGGCCAGGTTGGCGGCGGCTTCCAGGGCGATATGCACCATGCGCCCGTAGGTCACCAGCGTCACGTCTTTGCCTTCGCGCACGAAGTTGGCTTCGCCGAAGGGCACCGTATACAGCTCCTCCGGCACCTCACCTTGCAGGCTGTAAAGCATCTTGTGCTCGAGGAAGATCACCGGGTCATTGTCGCGGATCGCCTGGATCAACATGCCCTTGGCGTCATAGGGCGTGGCCGGGCACACCACCTTGAGGCCGGGGATGTGGGTCCACATCGAAGTGAGCATCTGTGAATGCTGGGCCGCCGCACGCAGGCCCGCACCGTACATCGCGCGGACCACCAGCGGCGTAGTGGTCTTGCCGCCGAACATGTAGCGGAACTTGGCGGCCTGGTTGAGCAATTGGTCAAGGCAGCAGCCGATAAAGTCGACGAACATCAATTCGCACACCGGGCGCATACCTCGAGTGGCGGCGCCGACCGCCATGCCGACGTAACCGACTTCGGACAGTGGCGCGTCGAGTACACGGTCAGGAAACTCCGGGTACAGGCCTTTGGTCACGCCGAGCACACCGCCCCAGGCATCCTGTTCGCCAGGGGAACCGGTGCCGCCGGACACGTCCTGGCCGATGATGAACACGCTCTGGTCACGGCGCATTTCCTGGGCCAGGGCTTCGTTGATCGCCTGCTGATAGCTGATTTTGCGAGCCATAAAGTTCTCTCCACGTAGTTGTTGTTATTAGCGGTAGGCGACGTAGACATCGCTGAGCAGGTCGACGGCCTGCGGCTTGGGATCGGATTTGGCCAGGCGGACGGCGTCTTCGATCAACTGTGCAACCTCACCGTCAATGCGTTCGAATTGCGCGGCATCCAGCCAGCCTTCGGCGCTGCAGCGTTGGCGGAACAGCGCCAGGCAATCCGCACTTTCCCGCAGTTTTTTCACTTCATCCGGGCCGCGATAGGTTTGCGCATCACCTTCGAAGTGGCCGTAGAAGCGGCTTAATTTCACTTCAACCAGCGTCGGCCCGTCGCCTTTGCGCGCTCGCTCCACCGCGACGCCCAGCGCCTCATGCACGGCGAAGAAATCATTGCCATCGACGATCACGCCCGGCATGCCAAACCCCACAGCGCGTTCGGCAATGTCCTTGCACGCCACCGACCAGCCGGAACCGGTGGCCTCGGCATAGCCATTGTTTTCGGCGACGAACAGGCACGGCAGTTTCATGATCGAGGCCAGGTTCATCGCTTCGAACACCGCGCCCTCGTTGGAACCACCGTCGCCAAAAAACGCCACGGCCACGCCCTGGCTGCCCTTGAGTTTGGAGGCCAGCGCCGCACCTGCGGCCAACGGCGCACCGGCACCGACAATGCCATTGGCGCCGAGCATGCCCTTCTCCTGGTCGGCGATGTGCATGGAGCCGCCTTTGCCGCCGCACACGCCGGTTTTCTTGCCATAGATCTCGGCCATCATGCCGAACACATCCACGCCCTTAGCGATGCAATGGCCGTGGCCACGGTGGTTGGAGGCGATGCAGTCTTCATCGTTGAGGTGGGCCATGACCCCCGCCGCGCTGGCTTCCTGGCCGGCGTAGAGGTGCACGAACCCGGGAATCTCGCCGGTGGCGAATTCCACGTGCAGGCGTTCTTCAAAATCACGGATGGTGCGCATCACGGTGTAGGCATGCAGCAGTTGATCGGTGGACAGGTGAGTGGACATCTTGTTGTTCTCCAGGTTGTCTCGACACACAAAAGGCTGGCTGCGGCCAGCTACAAGGGCATTCAGCACAGGCTGTGCCAAGCCCCCGTAAAATCTCGCAAAGCATTGATCCAGAGCAGTGCGTTGGCGTTGTGCGGGTGCGACTTGCCATCGCAGAATGAGACGGCGCATTGCACAGTGAACGGCGTGTCTCAGGCCGTTTGAGACGCTGCGTCTCATCCCTGGCAGTTGGTCAGTCCCTGCTTGTCCCACCCGACGCATGCGCGCTTAATGGCGGGCATAACAACAAAGACCGAGAACCGGAGGCCTTATGCTCGCCGCGAACTCCAGGGAGCACGTCGACTGCGTCAGTCGCGTGGTCCGCAATGCCGATCGCCTGCCCCAGGCGCCGGTGCCGTCGCTGATTTTCGATTCGTGGCGGCGGTCCATGGAGCAACACCACCTGGACCCCGGTTCCCTGCAGGGCCCGCGCATCCTCAGCGAACCCTTGCTCAAGGAATGCCGCGAGCGCGCCGAACTGTTCATGCGCATCGCCAGCGAAGAAGTCGGGCAACTGCACCACCGCGTGCGCCAGGCCGACTACTGCGTGATGCTCACCGACGCCCAGGGCCAGACCATCGACCACCGCGTGGACACCTCGATACGCACCGACTGCCGTAAGGCCGGCCTGTACCTGGGCACGTGCTGGTCGGAAGCTGAAGAAGGCACGTGCGGCGTGGCCACGGTGCTCACCAGCAAGTCCGCGGTGACGGTGCACAAGCGCGACCACTTCCGTGCGGCATTTATCGGCCTCACCTGCTCCGCCGCACCGATCTTCGACCCTCAGGGCAACCTGCTCGGGGTGATGGACGCCTCCGCGCTCAAATCCCCGGATGACCGCCGCAGCCAGCACCTGGTGCGGCAGATGGTGGCGCAGAGTGCCGAGGCCATCGAAAACGCGTTTTTCATGCACAGCGCCCGCGAGCATTGGGTGCTGCAAGCCCACAGCACGCCCGGCTATGTGGACAGCCAACCCGACCTGCTGCTGGCCTGGGACCGAGACGGTCGCTTGCATGCCCTCAACAGCAAAGCGCGCCAGGCCCTGCGCCTGCGCTTTGGCCAGGTGCCGGAGCACATCGGTGAAGTGTTCGACCTGGATGCACTGCGCGCAGTGACCGACCAATCGGCCCAGCAACTGCACTGGATTGGCGAGCCTGGCGCCCTGCATGTACGCGTCAATGCACCGCGACGCAAACCGGCGCGTGCGGCGCTGATCCCGCTGGTCGACGCGCGCGTGGAAGAGCACTTGCGCCTGGCCGTGCGGGTCAAAGACCGCAACCTGCCCGTGCTGGTGCAGGGTGAAACCGGTGCCGGCAAGGAAGTCTTCGCCCGCCAACTGCATGCGCGCAGTGCCCGTTGCGATGGGCCGTTTGTGGCGGTGAACTGTGCGGCGATTCCAGAGAACCTGATTGAAAGCGAGTTGTTCGGCTACGTCGCCGGCGCGTTCACCGGCGCCTCCAGCAAAGGCATGCCGGGTCTGTTGGTACAGGCCGATGGCGGCACGCTGTTCCTGGATGAAATCGGCGACATGCCCCTGTCCTTGCAGACGCGCCTGCTGCGCGTGATGGCTGAGGGGGAAGTGGCCCCGCTGGGCGCGGCGAAAACCCGCGCGGTAGATATCCAAGTGATCTGCGCCAGCCACCGCGATCTATCGGTGTTGGTCACTGAGGGCAGTTTTCGTGAAGACCTGTACTTTCGCCTCGGCTGCGCGCGTTTCTGCCTGCCGCCCCTGCGCGAACGTACCGACAAACTGGCCTTGATCAATCGTTTGCTGGAGCAGGAAGCGCGCAACAGTGGCGTCGCGGTGGGCATCGGTCAGGCAGCGCTGGAATTGCTGCTGGGTTACGCCTGGCCGGGCAACGTGCGGCAATTGCGGCATGTGCTGGCGTATGCCTGTGCGGTGTGTGAAGGCGGGACGTTGCAGGTGGCGGATCTGCCGGTGGAGGTGCGAGGGGATCAGGTTGAGGCGCGGGTGGAAGATAACGTGAGCCCGGAGCGGCAGGTGGTGCTAGATGCGTTGATTCGGCATCGTTGGAAGCCGTTGCCCGCGGCGCAGGCGCTGGGCATTTCAAGGGCTACCTTGTATCGCCGGGTCAATCAACTGGGTATCAATATGCCCGGAAAAGCACTGACGTAACGCGAACAAAATGTGGGTTTGCTCGCGAATGCGGTACATCAGTCACAGAAGAGTCGACTGAACCACCGCTTTCGCGAGCAAGCCCGCTCCCACATTGGATCTCAGCGGTAGACCAGGCCGCCGTCAATCAGCGGAGCTTGCCCGGTCATATAGTCCGAGTCCGGCCCTGCCAGATAAGACACCAACCCCGCCACATCCTCCGGCGTTTCTGCGCGGCCCAGAGCAATCCCATCCACATACTTTTTGTACGTCGCCCCCACTTCAGCCCCGGTAATCTCGGCCATGCGCTTGTCGATCTCGACCCACATATCGGTGCCCACCACACCCGGGCAGTAGGCATTCACCGTGATCCCGGCGCTGGCCAGTTCCTTGGCCGCCGCCTGGGTCAAGGCGCGCACGGCAAATTTGCTCGCCGAGTACACGCCGAGCAGCGCAAAGCCTTCATGGCCTGCGATGGAGCAGGCATTAATGATCTTGCCCTTCTGCCCCAGCGCCTTGAATTTCTTGCCGGCAGCCTGGATACCCCAGAGCACACCCTGCACGTTGATGCCCAGGGTGCGTTCGACCTGTTCCTGGCTGACATCCAACAGTGAGTCGATCTGCGCGACCCCGGCGTTGTTGACGATGATGTCGAAGCCGCCCAGGGTCTGGTGCGCGTGTTCCACCGCCGCCGCGACTTGCTCACGCTTGGACACGTCGGCGACAAACACCGAGGCCTTGCGTCCCAACGCCACGATGTCGGCAGCCAGCGCTTCGAGCTTGGCGCCATTGATGTCCACCAGGGCGATGTCGGCACCGTCCTGTGCCAGGCGCAGGGCGATGGCCCGGCCAATGCCCTGCCCGGCGCCGGTTACCAACGCAACTTTTCCAGCGATACTCATGGCTATCTCCTGCAAATGATGAGGGAAGCCTTGTCTATCGCAGGTGCACCTTGGCCTGTCGAGGCGCAGACGGTTCGGCGGGGAGGTTGAGACGGGTTGTCTCAAGCCGCGAACCATTCTCGAAAACTTGTAAAAGTGCGCGGTTATGCCTAGTTTATGCGCCCCCCCGCCCTGCGCTTTAAGGCCTTGCCCCCATGGTTTTGCGTTTTCGTCCCGTCGTCACCTCACGTTTCGCCCTCGGTTTGCTACTCAGCGGCGGCATCGGTAACAACCTGGCGGCTGAATTTGAACTGCCGGCGGTGAAGGTTCAGGGCCAGGATGAATCCGGCTACCGCAGTGAAACCGCCTCGGTGAGTGGCGTCGATAACGCGCCGCTGCTGGACACCCCGGCGTCGATCAGCGTGATCAACGCCGCCCTGATCAAGGACCAGCAAGCGCGCCTGCTCAGTGAAGTGCTGCGCAACGACGCCTCGGTGGGCGACAGCTATGCGCCCATTGGTTATTACGAAAACTTCGTGGTGCGCGGCTTCTCGCTGAACGCAGCCAGCAGCTACAAGATCAACGGTCGTACCATCACCGGCGAGCAGAACGTCGCCCTGGAAAACAAGCAGCAGGTGGAAGTGCTCAAAGGCCTGGCGGGTCTGCAAAGCGGGATATCCGAGCCGAGCGGCGTGATCAACTACGTGACCAAGCGCCCGGAAGATGTGCGCTCGGTGACCGTCTCCACCGACGATCGCGGCAGCGGCTACATCGCCACCGACGTCGGCGGTTGGTTTGGCAGCGAGCAGCAGTTCGGCCTGCGCGCCAACGTGGCCCATGAAGACCTCAATGCCTATGTCGAACACGCCAATGGCCAGCGCGATTTCGTTTCCTTGGCCTTCGACTGGAACATCAGTCCCGATGCGGTGCTGCAACTGGATGCCGAATACCAGGACAAGCAACAGCGCTCGGTGCCGGGTTACCAGTTGTTGGGCGGCACTGAGGTTCCACACGACGCCTCGCCGAAAAAACTGCTGGGGCACCAAAGCGGGTCCAGGCAGGTGGGCATTGAATCACTGAACCTCAACGGCAAGTTTGAATACCGTTTCAGCGACCAGTGGAAAGGCAGTGTCAGTGCCGCCCGCAGCAAAGTGGTGATCGATGACTACAGTTCGTTTGCCTGGGGTGGCGCCACCCGCGGCGTGGGCAACACCTTTACGCCCGAAGGCAACTACGACATCTACGACTACCGCAGCCCGGACGACACCCGTCGCGACGATGAAGTACAGGCGGCAATGACCGGGCTGTTCGACACCGCCGGCCTGGGCCATGAACTGACCGTTGGCACCAGCGCGTTTCGCCGCGTGATCGACAAGCGCACGCCAGTCAACGCGTGGATCGGCAGCAGCAATATTAACGCCGACGCGCCGACCTTTACACCGACTGACGTCCCATTGAACGACAGCCATCGCAACCTCGACAGCCGCCAATACGGCCTGTTTGTCAGCGACCGCATTCGCTTCAACGAGCACTGGCAAACCCTTCTCGGCGGCCGTGAAGTGCGCCTGGATGAGCGCGCCTTTGACGATAACGGCAATGAAGCCCGCCACACTCAACGGTATGTGTTCCTGCCACAGGCATCGGTGATCTTCAAGCCGGTGGACAACCTCTCGCTTTATACCCGCTACAGCAAGGGCCTGTCCCTGGGCGGCACCGCCCCCTGGTACGCCAGCAACGCCAATGAAACCCTGGCCCCGACCACCTCACGGCAAATCGAAGCCGGGGTGAAGTACGACTGGCGCCGCATCAGCTTCGCCGCCGCCGTGTTCCAGACCCGCCAGGCCTACCAGTACGCCCAGCCGGACGGGGCAGGCAACTTCACCTATGTGCAGCAAGGCGAGCAGAAGAACACCGGGCTGGAGTTGTCGGCCAACGGCTGGGCCACCGACCGCCTACAGATTGCAACCAGCGTGGCGGCGATTCGTGCGCGGGTCACCGGCAGTGGCACGCCGGAGTACGAAGGTCACCAGGCGATCAACGTGCCCAAGCTGCGTGCCAGCGTGTATGCCGACTATGCCCTGCCGTGGGTGAACGGCCTCGCGGTGCTGGGTGGCGTGCAATACAGCGCCAAGAAGTCCGCCAACCGCACCGGCAAGGTGGAAGTGGGCGATTACGCGGTGGTGAATGTGGGTAGCCGCTACACCACCAAGGTGGACGGCTATGAGACGGTGTTCCGCCTGAGCGTCGACAACCTGTTCGACAAGCGCTACTGGCGAGACGCGGGCGAGTACATGGGCGATGACTACCTGTTCCAAGGCGCGCCATTGACGGCGCGCCTGAGTGCCTCTGTCAATTTCTGACGGGTTACTTCGGCATCTTGCGCAAACCTACTGCCAGGCGGCTCCAGCTGTTGATGGTGGCGATGGCCACGCTCAGGTCGACTTGCTCCTGGGCGCTGAATTGGCCGGCCAACGCGTTGAAGTCTTCATCCGGGGCGTGGGTCTGGCTCAGCAGGGTCAAGCTCTCGGTCCAGGCCAGCGCGGCGCGCTCACGCGGGGTGAAGAACGGTGTTTCACGCCAGGCCGACACGGTGTACAGGAGGCGCTCGGTCTCGCCCCCTTTGCGCGCATCAGCGGTGTGCATGTCGAGGCAGAAGGCACAGCCGTTGATCTGCGAAACACGCAGGCGGATCAGCTCCAGCAATGGCAGCTCGATGGACCGAGTGCCGACGGCGCCTTCCAGGGCGAGCATGGCTTTCATCGCGTCTGGCGAGGCGGTGTAGAAATCGGTACGGGTTTGCATGGTATTGCTCCGCAACGGTGGGGTTGGTGGCTAGGTTAGTCACCGGGGGGTTGGGGAGGAATATCCAATTTTGGGGAAGAATGGGTGACCAATTTTCTTTGGGTGGGGGGTGAGTACATATCCGTTATTTGGGTGATGGCTGATATGGGTTCCGCTCTTACAGCGGCTCACTCTTGAAAAGCGCAAAAGTAAGCAAAACGCTCTTGCCCCACCACTCGGTGTCTCGCCTAGGATCGACATGCCCTCACTCCGGCCCACGCTCCAAAGCCGGAGTGAGGGCACACCGAGCCTAAGCGAGGTGCCGAGTGTTGGGGCGAGGACCTTTTGGTTACTTTTGGGTCCTTCCAAAAGTGACCCGCCGTAAGGGCGGAACCATAGGAGGCCGTTACGCAAATAACGGATATGTACCCAGAAGGTCAAACCACCCGAGCCATATGCTCCCCAATCCTCCCCCTCAACCACCGCTCCGCCGGGTCATTGTCATGCACCCCGCTCCACACCATCGACAACTCCGCCGCCTCGATCGCAAACGGCGGATCCTCCGCCCGTAACGCCGTGCCCTCGGTCAACGCACACGCCGCATAATCCGGCACCGTCGCGATAATCTGCGTGCCCGCCAGCAACGCGCGCAACCCGCTGAACTGTGGAACCGCCAGCACCACCCGCCGCGCCCTGCCAATGCGCGCCAGGTCCAGGTCGATATTGCCGCTCAAGTCCCCGGAAAAAGACACCATCGCATGGGGCCGGTCACAGTAGTCATCCAGGGTCAGCGGCTTGGCGCCGTCGTCCCCACGCAGGACCTTGCACGGGATGTCTCGCAGTTTCTTGCGCTTGGCATTCGCCGGCAGTTCGGTGGTGTAGCTCACGCCAACGGATATCTCACCACTGGCCAGCAACGATGACATCAGCAAGTAATTAGCCCGGCGCACCACCACGATGATGCCTGGGGCCTCTTCGCGCAGTTGGCTGAGCAGTGGCGGGAACAGGCCGAACTCGGCGTCGTCGGAAAGGCCGATGCGGAACACCGCACAGCTGGTGGAAGGATCAAAATCCTTGGCACGGCTGACCGCGCCGGAAATGGTGTCCATGGCCGGTTGCAACTCCTTGAGTATCGCCAGCGCACGTGGCGTGGGCTCCATGCCCCGTCCGTTGCGCAGCAGCAACGGGTCGTCGAACAAATCGCGCAGGCGCCCCAGCGCCGCGCTGACCGCGGGTTGGCCCATGAAGAGTTTTTCGGCGACCCGGGTCAGGTTCTTCTCGAACATCAGCGCTTCGAAAATCACCAGCAGGTTCATGTCGACGCGGCGCAGGTCGTTGCGGTTCATGGTGGTATCCAAACGATTGGAAAGCCTACAGATAAACACACAAAGCGCTATTGGGATTGCATGGCTGTGCTGTCTTTTCCAGGCCGATACCTGACGAAATTAACAACGATTAACTCGTCAGCCGGGCGGCCCGGCAACAAGATTAACGGCGTCCACACTGCATCCATTCAACGGGAACGCTCCCATCTACTGCGGATATTTGTCATGGCCCGGCTCGAGCAATATGCCCCTCGTTTATCCGCCACCGGTGGCTTATGCCCCCGGCGCGAGCGTATCGCCAAGCAGTTGATCCTGGCCAATCTCGGCGAAAGCCTGGCCATTGCCGACCTGGCCCAGGCCTGTGCGTTGTCGCGCAGCCATTTCTCCCGCGCCTTCAAGTGCACCACCGGGCTGTCGCCGCAGGAGTGGATCCGCCAACAGCGCATCCAGAGAGCCAAGGAATTGATCACCAGTTCCTCCTTGAGCCTCACGCAAATCAGCCTGGAGTGCGGGTTTTGCGACCAGGCGCACTTCTGCCATATGTTCACCCGCAGCGAGGGCGTCAACCCGATGACCTGGCGAAATCACCACTCGCGCCCCAAGCCTCAAGTGATCGCGGCCTAGTGGTCTGTACGGACCTGGAATATGCTGGCCGCTCCCCCCTCCCGAGCATGGCCACCGATGAGTGACCTCAGCGATCAAGCCGTGCATTTCGGCCCCTACCGCATCCACCCGCGCCAACGCCTGGTGCTGGAGGCGGGTCGCCCGTTGCGCCTGGGACGGCGGGCAGTGGATATCCTGCTGATCCTGCTGGAGCAGGCCGGCAATGTGGTGAGCAAGCAGGAACTGATCGCCCGGGTCTGGCCGAAAAGCGTGGTGGAGGACGGCAACCTGCGCGTGCACATGGCGGCGTTGCGCAAGGCCTTGGGCGACGGCCAGGCCGGGCAGCGCTATATCGTCACTGTGGCCCAGCGCGGCTACAGTTTTGTTGCGCCACTGAGCATCGAACCGATGACGATACCCACCGACGGCGCTCCCCAAAGCCCGTGCCACAACCTGCCCTTGCGCCGCACCCGGATGATCGGCCGCCATGCCCTGATCGACAGCCTGGTGCAACAACTGCCCGAACAACGCTTCATCACCCTGACCGGCACCGGCGGTATCGGCAAGACCACTGTCGCCTTGCGCGTGGCGGAATTGCTGATCGGACATTACCGCGATGGTATTCGCTTGCTCGACCTGGCGCCGCTGAGCGCGCCGTCGATGATCCTGCCCAATCTCGCCGTCCTGCTCGACCTGACCCACGTCGAGCACGAACCATTGGCCACGTTCGCCCGCAGTTTGCAGGAGCGCCAGTTGCTGCTGGTGATCGACAACTGCGAACACCTGCTCGATGACATCGCCCTGATCAGCGAAACCTTGCTGCGCCACGCGCCCAGGCTGAACATCCTGGCCACCAGCCGCGAGGCATTGCGCGCCGAGGGCGAGTACGTGCAGCGTCTGGAACCCCTGGCCTGCCCGCCTGCCACCGGTAACCGCGCCCAGGCGCTGGGCTACCCGGCCCTGCAATTGTTGATCGAGCGGGCCATGTCCCATCAGGACAGTTTTGAACTGAGTGAAACCGAACTGCCGCTGGCGATTGATATCTGTCAGCGTCTGGACGGCATCCCCCTGGCGATCGAACTGGTGGCGGCGCAAATCGAACGCTTCGGCCTGCCCGGGCTACTGGTGCAGATGGAAGACAACTTCCGCCTGCTCACCCGTGGCCGACGCAGTGCGCTGCCGCGGCATCAGACCCTGCGCGCCACGCTGGACTGGAGCTTTGACCTGCTGACCGCCTGCGAGCAAGTCTGCCTGCGGCGCCTGGCGGTGTTCCGGGGTGGGTTCAGCCTGGCGAGCGCCGCGGCGGTGATTGCCGGGGAACAGGTGGCGCCGGCTGAGGTGCTGGGCTCGATCACGCAATTGGTGGCCAAATCCTTGCTCAATGTGGAGGCCGGTGATGACGAGATGGGCTATCGCCTGCTGGACATCACGCGCACCTACGCCCTGGAAAAACTCAGCGTTGCCCATGAGCTCGACGCCACGCGCGAGCGCCATGCAGCGCGCTGCCTGGCACTGATGGAACAGGCGCGCGGCGATTGGGAGCTGATCGCGACCCAGCCCTGGATCGACCGCTATGCGCCGCTGCGCGAAGACGTCCGCGCCGCGCTCGACTGGGGGCTCGCACCGGGCGGTGAAAACCTGCTGGCTATCCGCTTGACGGTCAGCGCAATGCCGCTCTGGCAAGAGTTATCGTTGCTCCGGGAACACGGTTTGTATGTGGGCAAGGCGCTGGCATTGATTGAGCAGGTCCGTACACCCTGCACTCAGTTGAAGATGCAACTGCAATTGGCGCTGGGCAGCCTGTCTTACCACGCCATGGGGGCTGCTCCCCAGACTATCGCGGCCTTTGTCGGGGCTCAACGCCTGGCTGAGGAGCGCCAGGATGTCGCTGGCCAAATGCGCGCCATCTCCGGGCAAATGGCGGTGAACTTGTGCGCAGGCCGCTATCGCCAGGCGCTGGCGCAGAGCATGCAATTTGATCGCCTCGACCCACGCACCGACCCGCTGCTGGGCTTGAGCGCCCAACGCCTGCGGGTATTGGCGCAGCACTACAACGGCAATCAGGCACTCGCCCGGCATAACGTCGAACAATTGATCCAGCGCATGGCGCACAGCGGCCACCTCAACCGGTTCGCCCACGGGATTGGCGTGCAATACGACCAAAACGTTGCCTCCCTGACTGTATTAGCGCGAATCCTCTGGCTGCAAGGTTTCCCCGAGCAAGCCTGGCGTACCGCCAGCCAAGCGTTGGAACTGGCGCTGCAAATCAATCATGGCACCTCCATCTGCTACACCCTGGCCCTGGCAGGCGTGATGATCGCCCGCTACAACGGTGAAGAGGACAACGCCCAGACGCTGCAGGCACTGTTGCAGGAACACGCGCACAAGCATTCGGTGCTACTGTTCCAGACTTGGGCGGGGCACTACGCCGGCATCCTCGGGCATAAAGACTGGCAAGGCTTGGGGCTGATCGAGGACATCCTGATCACGCTGGGTGCACACTCGGTCGATGAGCCTGCCTTCGAACGTGCACGCACAGGCAGCGCGGGCTGGTGCGCGCCGGAAATTCTGCGAGTACGCGCCGACAGCATGGCGGATACCCACGCGGCCGAAACACTGCTGCACGATGCTCTGGCGATGGCGCACCAGCAAGGCGCGCTCGCCTGGGAGCTGCGTTGCGCGACATCATTGGCGCAGCTGTGGCTGCCCCAAGGTCGCGAGCAAGCTTCGCGCGACCTGTTGAGTTCAACCTACGCGCGATTCACCGAAGGCTTCGCCACCCAGGACCTAGTTCGCGTACGCAGCCTGCTCGACGAGCTTGAGGACAAACGGCCGGCCTGAAAACGGTCCCAGGTAATGTCCATAACCCTGCTGCAAACGCGTCACCTGCTCCGGATCGCGCAGTTGTGCCAAGGCATAGCTGCGCACGCAATTGAGCAGACGGTAACGCGGGTTGCCGGGGCCGGGTTCGAGGGTCAGCAACGACATGCCGACAAGACGCCCCAGCAGGTAGGACAGATCGGCGTGTTCCAGCTCGGTGCCGGCGACCAGTTCACTCAAGGTGGGCAAGGTCACCGCCATCTTGAACAACCCCAATTGCAGGAACAGCCAGCGCTCCGGCAGGCTGAGGCGCTCGCAGGTCCAGTCGAGGGCGGCGGTCAGGGATTGGTGACGTTCCACTGCCGTACGGCGGCCGCGGGTCAGCACTTGCAAGCCCCTGCACAGTTGCTGCTGCAGACCGCGCACACCCAGGGCGTCCACTTGAGCGGCTGCCAGTTCCAGGGCCAGGGGAATGCCATCCAGGCGTCGGCAGATATCCCGCAGCGGCACCAGGTCCTGGGGCCGCAACACAAAGCCCTGTTGACTGGCACGCCCGCGGGCGACGAACAACTGCACGGCCGGGTAGGCCATCGCCTGTTCAACACTGCTCAGTGCCGACGGTGCAGGCACCGCCAACCGGGGCACGCGTTGCACCCATTCGCCGTGAACTTGCAGGGCCTCACGGCTACTCACCAGCACACTGACTTGAGGCGCTGTTTCGCGTAGCACCCGCACAAGGTGACGGCACGCGCCGAGCAAAAGGTCGGCGCCGTCGAGCACCAGCAACAACTGGCGGGAGGTCAATTGACGGCTCAACTCGGTAGCGCTGGCGCCCGTTTCAAGGTTCAGCGCGGTGGCCAGGTGGCGCAGCATACTCATCGGCGCTTCCACAGTGGCCAGATCGACCCACCACACACCGTCCCGATAGCGCGGCAATACACGTTCGGCCAGCGCCAGGGCCACGGTGCTCTTGCCTACGCCGGCGCACCCGGTGAGGGTCATCAGGCGCTGCCCCGACAGGCGCCGCACCAGCACACCCAACAGTTCATCGCAGCCAATCACAGGGCTGAGCCGTGCCGCCAGATTGTGCCGGGGCAGCACGGCGTGTACCGCGCCCTGTACAGGTGCTGCGAAACAGTAGCCGCGCTGCGGGTCGTTGAGAATGAAGCGTTGCCCATCGAGGGCGCGACGCAGTGCGGCGATGTGCACGCGCAAGTTGTTTTCTTCCACCACGCTCTTCGGCCAGACCCGCTCGATCAGGGTGGCCTTGCTGATGTACTGCCCCGGCGCCTCGAGCAGCGCCGTGAGGATATCCAGCGCGCGTCCGCCCAGAGGCACCGGCCAGCCAGCCTTGCTGACCAACCGCTGTTGCCGGTGAAAGACATAGGCGCCGAAGCGGACCGTGCCATCAGCGTCAATCGCCAGAGGATTATTCATGTGGGTAATCGCGCTGAAACACCCGGCCTTGGGCGTTTGCGCATCCTTTTCCATGGGCTTGACGCTATCTTGCCAGTTGGCGATGACAGGACAATGCTGGAACGGGGAGCGACACGGACAATCGAGTGCGCGAGACGGACATTCTGCCGTTAACTGAACTGCTGTCGGTATTGGGTCGGGTTGAGGCCCAGTTTCTCACTGAACAAAAAGCGCATATGCCGCACGCTGCCAAAGCCTGCGTGGAAAGCCACGGTCTTGAGCGGCAGATCGGTGGATTCCAGCAACTGCCGGGCGCGGTCGATGCGTGCACCTTGCAGGAACGCCATGGGCGTCATCTGCACATCCTTGGCAAACACCCGCGCAAAATGGCGTGCGCTCATGCCGGCCAGCTCGGCCATGGACTCGATGGTGAAGGGTTGCTCCAAATGCTCCAGGACATGGTTCTGCACGCGGGTAATCGCAGTTTCCTGGGGCGCAACCGCTGCTGTCATCGGGCTGAACTGTGCTTGGCCGCCCTGGCGCTTCATCACCACCAGCAGCACCTTGGCCACGTCCACCGCGACTTGCTTGCCATGGTCCTGGGCGACCACCGACAGCGCCAAGTCGATACCGGCCGTGACGCCACCCGAGGTCATCAAGCGCCCGTCCTGCAAGTAGATTCGATCCGTCTCGACAATCGCCTTGGGGAACGCCCTGATCAGCCGTTCGGTGTAGTGCCAATGGGTCGTCACACGGTGCTCGTCAAGCAGGCCTGCATGCCCCAGCACGAACGCCCCGGTGCATATCGAGCCGAAGCGCCGCGCCCTCGGGGCAGCTGCCTTGAGCCACCGCAACAGCACGGGGTGGCATTCGTTATAGGCACCGGGCCCGCCGGGCACCAGCAGCAGATCGTAGGCATCCTGGGCCTGATCCAGCAGCAGATCGGTCTGCACCATCACGCCGTTGGAAGCACGCAGCGGGCCGGGCTCGGTGCCGATGGTGAGGATCTGGTAGTGCGCCGCTACCGGCAGGTAGCGGTTGGCAATGGAGAACACTTCGAGCGGTCCGGCCATGTCGAGCAGGAGAAAGTCCGGAAACAGCGCCATGACCACGGTTTTCATTTGGGAAAAGATCCATCAAAAAGGAAACGGCGGACATTATGCCATGCCTGCAACTGTCAACTTATAAGAGACAGTTATTCAGAATTCACCTTCTTAATCAATCAGACATTAACCATTAACCTCTTTCTCAACGACGGAGCCCTGCATGTCGCAGCCCGCTCCCACTTGAGGACAAGACCATGCTGACCCTTCGCAAAGCTTCCGAACGCGGCGCCGCCAATCACGGTTGGTTGAAGTCGTTCCACACCTTCTCGTTCGCCAGCTACTGGAACCCGAATGAACAAGGGTTTTCCGACCTGCTGGTGATCAACGATGACCGCGTCGCCGCTGGCAAAGGCTTCGGCCAGCACCCACACCGCGACATGGAGATTTTCTCCTACGTGCTCGAGGGCGCCCTGGAGCACAAGGACACTCTGGGCACCGGCTCGGTGATCCGCCCTGGCGATGTGCAACTGATGAGCGCCGGCAGCGGCGTGGCCCACAGCGAGTTCAACCACAGCCAAAGCCGTGGCGTGCACTTCCTGCAAATCTGGATCGTGCCCGCAGTGGCCGGTGCCGAGCCGCGCTACCAGCAGGAGCACTTTAGCGAGGCGCAGAAACGTGGGCGTCTGCAACTGATCATCTCGCCAGAGGGCAACGACGGCTCCCTCAGCGTGCGCCAGGACGCACGGGTGTATGCCGGGCTGTTCAACGGTGACGAAGCCGCAACTCTGGACCTGCCGCCGGATCGCCACGTGTACATCCATGTGGCCCGGGGCAGCGTTGAAGTGAACGGCCAGCGCTTGCAGGAAGGCGATGGCGCTCGGGTACGGGATGAGCGGCAGCTGCGCCTGAGCCAGGGTGAAGACGCCGAGGTGCTGGTGTTCGACCTGCGCCCCCAGGAATTGCCGCAGATGCCATGACCGGCCCCGCGATGGCCCGGCAACACGAGCCATCGCTGGCGTCGATAGTCACCATCAGCCCAATGAAGTTCTCTTAAAAAATGCAACGCGTACCATCAAACCCATACCAGGCAACACCCAAACTAAAACACTCGGAGCACACCATCATGAAACGCCAAATCTTGCTTAGCCTCGCTTTCTCGGTACTTGCTGCAAACGCATTTGCTCACCCCGTGGTGGCTGAAGGCGGTTCGGATCGCCTGATCGAAAGTCGTGTTGCAGAGGGTGGTTCGGACCGCCTGCTGGAACGCCGTGTCGCCGAAGGCGGTGCTGATCGCTTGCAAGAACGCGGTCTGGCTGAAGGCGGTGCTGATCGTCTGCAAGAGCGCGGTCTGGCTGAAGGCGGTGCTGATCGTCTGCAAGAACGCGGTCTGGCCGAAGGCGGTGCTGATCGTCTGCAAGAGCGCGGTCTGGCTGAAGGCTGCTGATCGTCTGCAAGAACGCGGTCTGGCTGAAGGCGGTGCTGATCGTCTACAAGGCAACAACGCTTAACCTCCCGCTGCTTGCGGGAACCCCAAACCGGCCTGATCAGCCGGTTTTTTTCGCCCGCTATTAATGCAACTCACGGTCCACCCACAACACCGACTTGCCGACCTGAATTGGCGAAAGCCTGGCGCATAAGGCCCTGGCGTTGGGGGTCAACGTTGTGGCGCTGCGCCAAAGCCAGGCGCCATTCAGCGCGGGAGTGGAAGCCGCCAAGGATATACACGACCTGTTCGCCCGCGCCGATCACTTGATGGTGGCTGCGCCGCTGACCGAGGCCAAGCGCCATATCATCAACCGTGATGTGCTGGGCAGTGCTCAACATTGCACGGGGTGGGCTGCTGGATCAGGAAGCGCTGTTGGAGGCACTGGATAACCGGCAGGTCGGGCTCGCGTCAATGGGTGTGACCGAGCCGGAGCCGTTACCGGGTAAGCATTCGTTGTATGCGCATCCGAGGGTGAGGTTATCGCCGCAGACTTCGGTGATTTCGACAAACAGCAAGCAGGAGATTGCCGGTACATTCCTGGCAGATCTGGACCGGCTTATTTCCGGTAGCGAACTGGCGAATCCAGCTAACGCCTGACACGGTAAACATGTGGGCGCTGGCTTGCCTGCTCCCACATTGATTGAGGTGTCTCTGAGCAATCATTTGATGCGGTAGTGGAAGGTGTTGCGCACTGCCGGCACGGGCACGGGTTTTCCATCGACAATCCTTGGCTGATAGCGGAAGGTATTTGCCGCCGCCAATGACGGTCGCATGAACAGAGGGTGGCAGCCCTCCAACACCTTGGGGTTTTCCACGCGGCCCTGAATGTTGACGGTGTATTCCACCGAGCAGTCGCCTTCGACGTTCTTGTCCAGGGCACGCTCGGGGTAGTCCGGCGCTTCCTTGCTCAAGGGCTGGTATTGGCGGCTGTCAAACGCAGGCGCGGGCGCCGGGGGTGCGGGGCGTGCACGTTCAGCGGCGAGGCGCTCCTGGGTCAGGCGTTGTTGTTCCTGCTCGCGGTTGCGCTGCTCGGTGGCTAAACGTTCCTGTTGCTGCGCGACCTTCTTTTCCTCGACCCGTTTGCGCGCCAAGGCGGCTTTCTCAAGTTTCTGCGCCTGGATCTGAGGGTCAACCGTAGGCTTCACCGGCACAGGCACGACAACGGGCTCCGGCGTTGGTGGAGCTGCAACGACCACTGGTTCAGGCAAGGGAGCCGGTGCCGGCGGCATCATCACCAATTGCGTATGCATCACCCTCGGCGCCTCCACCACCGGCTTCTCGGCCGACCAACCCAGCATCAGCGCCGCCACCACGCCAACATGCAGGGCCACCGCCAGGCCTGCCGCGAAGCTGTTTCTCCAGAACCCGGAAGCCTCCCGGGGTGCCACCGTCAATGTTGGACTGTGCATGATCATCGCCGTCATTGCGGGGCCTCGGTCACCAGCCCCAGGTTGCTGACACCACCCTTCTGCAACACCGCCATGGCCGATACCACACGTCCGTAGCCGGCGTTATCGTCAGCGCGGATGTACACCTGAGTGTCGCTGCGCGCCGCCACCACCTGCGAGATCTTGGCGCCCATTTCATCCAGGCTCACGGCACTGTCGGTCTGGTGTTGGGTGTCGAGTTCGCCCCCGAGGTTCCAGTAGTAGCTGCCATCGGCCTTGACCGACAGCGTGAGGATTTGCTGGCGGGTGTCGGTGGCCAGTGCCTCGGCGGCGACCTTGGGCAGTTCAATCTTTACGCCCTGGGTGAGCATCGGCGCGGTGACCATGAAGATGACTAGCAGCACCAGCATCACGTCGATATAGGGCACCACGTTCATCTCGGCCTTGGGCCCGTGCTTGCGTTGCGGCCTGGTTAACATCGGCTTGCTCCTTGTTCAGGCGGCCACGGCCAGGTTGATCGGCGTACCGCGCAAGGTGCGGTGCAGGCGCACTTGCAGTTCATTGCCGAAGGCGTAGTAGCGGGTGAGCAAGGTCTGGCCACGCGCCGCGAAGCGGTTGTAGGCGATCACCGCCGGGATGGCCGCAAACAGACCAATGGCCGTGGCAATCAGCGCCTCGGCGATACCCGGCGCCACCGTCGACAATGTGGCCTGCTGCACCTGGGACAAGCCGATAAAGGAGTTCATGATGCCCCACACGGTGCCGAACAAGCCGATGTAGGGGCTCACCGAGCCCACGGTCGCCAGGAATTGCAGGCCTTTTTCAAGCTCGATTTCCTGCTCGGTGATCGCCACCTGCAAGGCGCGTTCGACACCTTCCAGCACGGCCGGATCATGAGCGTGCAGATGCTGGTATTCCTGTACCCCAGCGATGAAAATCGGCGCAATACCACCCTCGCCCGCCTGCACAGTTTCGCGGTACAGCGGTTGCAGGTCAGGCGCAGCACGAAAGCGCGGCACAAAGCCTTTCAACTGGCGCTCCAGGCGCCGCAGCACACTGGCGCGCTGAATAATCAAGTACCAACTGAGTAAGGACGCCAGCAGCAAAGTGACCATCACCGCCTTGACCAGCAGGCTGGCGTCGCTGATCAAACCCCAGATCGTCATATGTTCCATCGTCGCGTGCATTGGTGAGCTCCTATTCGATTAAAAAGTGATGACGGGTAGATGACGCTTCACGGCAATTTCAGCGCGCGAGTGACATCGGCCCACGGCACAAACTTGAAGTTCTGGGTCTGCTCGGGCATGCGCTTGCGCCCGTCCTGCACCACCAGCATGCCTTTGCTCCACGGCCCGCCGAGGTTGATGGCGGTGACTTCCAGGCCATCGGTTTCCGAGGCGCCGTCGATCCCGGCAGCCGCATTCAGGCCGACGCGGAATGCACCGTGCATGGCAAACGGCGGTTCGGCATCCACCACCAGGTAGCTGTCATTGCCCTGGCTGGAAATCACCAGGTAGTCACGCTCATTACTCTGGTACAGCGCCAGCCCCTCGACATCCGCATGCAATTGCGGGCCGACCTTGATCACGCTGGTGAGCGTGGCGGGTTGGTCGCCGCGGGCATCCACCGCCCACACACCCACGTCTTCCTCTCCCAGGAAAAGACGCTGGCGCTGGTCGTCAGCCACGCAGCCTTCGGGTTGACTGTCGACTTTGAACTGGCGCACCAGCTTGCCCTGCACCCGACCGTCCGGCGCGCTCAGGCGGTATTGCAGGAAGGTGCCGTCCTTGCCGTTGGCGATCGCGTAGATCTCACCGCTGGCGGGCTGGAACAGGCAGATGCCGTAGATTTCCTTGAGCGGCGTGGGCACTTCACCGGCTTCGCGCAGCTCGCCGGTTGTGCGGTCGATGCTGAACAGGCTCAGGCTGTTGTGATCGCGGTTGCTCGCCACGGCGAGGTCGACCGTTTGAGCGCCGAGCTTGAAGTTGGGACGGACATCGACGTTGTTCAGCCGACCGACCGCCAGTTCCTGCAACAGCTTGCCGTCGAGGTCATAGGCCAGCAGGCCCTGCTTCTTGTTGGTGCCGAGCACGCGGCTTCTCTCGGGTTGCTCGGGGTGAATCCAGATTGCCGGGTCATCCGCCGCATCGCCCTGGCGGCCGACCGGGTCGGTTTGGCGCACAGCAGCGACTTCAGGTAGCACTGGCTCCACCGTCACCGGCTTGGCCTGCCAGTTGACTGTGCCTTGGTAAAGCTTGCCAGTGTCGTCATCACGCACCAGCACTTGCTGGCCATTGATGGTCAGTTGCTCCGGTTCTTTGAGGCCCGGCAGCGTCAGGCTGGCGTGTTCGATCCAACGCTCACCGTTGTGTTGGAACAGGTGCAGTTGGGCGGTCTTCGGATCAAGCGCGACCACTGCGCCCGACACCAACGCCATAGCGCCGGCTTCGCGCTTGGGATTGTCGAACAGCGCCACGGGCGTGCGTTTTACCTCAGCCTCAGGGTGCGCCGGGTAAGCCCACCAGCCGACGTTTTCTTCATTGACGACCAATTGTTGGGTGGCATCATCCACCTGGCAGAACTGCGCCGAGGGCGGCAGCGGCACACCGCGTACGCGTTGTGGCTCGCTCACCAGCGTCGAACCGTTACCCACCAGCCATTGCTCGCCCTTGCCCTCCTCGCCTACCAGGAACACATACAGGTTGGCCGCCGCGTCGCGGTACAGGCACAGGCCGTTCACCGCGTAGTCGCGGGTGGGCAGGTACAGCGGCTTACCAAAGCTTTTGCGCGAAGGATCAAGGCTGACCAGCAGCGCTTGCTGGCGGTCGTTGTCGAGGCTGGCCACCAACACCTGGGCGCCGGCGGCGCGGGTGTCAAGGCCGGTGAAATTGCCTTTGAAGCGAGCCAGTTCCACGCCTTTGCTATCGAGCAATTGCAGGCCGTCGCGGGGGCTGGCAGCGAGGCGTTCGGTGGCGTTGGGCAGGAAGGCAATCGCTTCGGCGTTGAGCCTTGGTGCCCAAGGGGCCAGGGCCAGATCGGCGGCGACTACGTGGCCACAGGAGGCCAGGGCCATCAGCAAATACAGCTTGGAAATTCTCATGAACAAACAAATCCTTCGAACACAGTGAAGATCAACGGTGGGAGCTGGCTTGCCTGCGATGCAGACACCTTGTTGTGTCAGGCAGACACCGTCGATGAAATCGCAGGCAAGCCAGCGCCCACATTTTGAAATGCAGTACTTATTAGAAATGGGTAAAGGTCAGGCCCACTTTGTAGGTGGGGCCGTACTCCTCGTACTGGCCGTTGTAGCTGCGGTGGCCGGTGTAGACGAAGTACGACTCATCGGTGAGGTTCTGGGCCTCGAAGCTGACTTGCAGGTTCTTGGTCAGCGAGTAGCGCGCGCTGAAGTCGACAAAGGTCTGCGCATCAACGTGCAGGTCATGGGCCTTGTCGTTGATCGAGGCCAGCTCGTAGAGGTAAGCCGATTTGTAGTTGGCCGACAGGCGCAGGCTGAGCGTGTCGTCCTCCCAGCCGAGCATCAGGTTGCCCACGGTGTCGGACTGGTTGGGCAGGCTGATGTCGCGTTTGCGGCTGGAACCGCTGGCGGCATCAAAGCCTTCGATATTCGCACTGGAGCGGCTGAAGGTGCTGTTGGCGCCGATCAGCAGGCCATTCCAGGGCGCGGCCAGCCAGTCGAACTTCTGTGAGTAGGCCAGTTCCAGGCCGTACAGCTTGGCGCTGTCGCCATTGGCGTAGGTGTGCGCCTCGGCGAAGTTGGTCCAGGCGCCGGTGCCCGCTACGTCGGTGTCATAGACGAAATTCTTGATGTCTTTGTAGAACACGAACGCCGAGACGGTGCCCGCGCGCCCCATGAAGTGCTCAATGCCCAGGTCCAGGTTGCTCGACTCCAGGGGCTTGAGGTCCGGGTTGCCAAAGGTGGCTT
This sequence comes from Pseudomonas sp. EA_65y_Pfl1_P113, assembly GCF_963970525.1. Lineage (NCBI taxonomy): Bacteria > Pseudomonadati > Pseudomonadota > Gammaproteobacteria > Pseudomonadales > Pseudomonadaceae > Pseudomonas > Pseudomonas sp. EA_65y_Pfl1_P113. The sequence continues at coordinate 155,819 of NZ_CAXAQM010000009.1, read as the reverse complement.
CGTCATCGTCGATCACAAAACCCGGAGCCAATTGGCCAAAGGTTGGGCGCACCACGGATTTGGTCCAGGCCGCACGTACTTGCGTGTTCTTGTCGATCCGGTAACGCGCATGCAGGCCCGGCAGCCAGTGGTGATAGCGCCGCTTGGTTTCGGTGGCAGTGAACGCGCCGTCGGTGGCACCGGTGCCCTTGGCTTCGAACTCGGTACCCTCGTAGCGCAGGCCGGCGATGAAGCGCCAGTCATCAATGTCGACGGTATTCATCAAGTAGCCGGCGTTGATGTCTTCGCTGATGGTGTAGTCGTTGACCCGCGATTCGGTCTCGTCATAGAAATCCGCAGCGTTGAGGCTGCCGATCAGTTGCTTGATGCCGCTGGCGCTGATGCCGGGGCCGTAGTTGCCGAGGCGGTAGTCGACGTTGCCCTTCTGGAACTGGGAGAGGTTGAGCGAGTCGGCCGTAAAGCCGAAGGTATCGAAGTCTTGGTAGACCCAGGCCTCCAGGTCGTTGTCCTTATTGCGGCGGCTGACCTTGCCGCCGAATTTGACCTGGGACGCATAGCCGCTCAGGTCGTAGTCGCGGGCCAGGTCCAGGCGCAGGTTTTTCTCGGTGTCCTTGGTGTTCTGTTTTTCCCAATCGACTTTGTCGAGGGTGAAGTTTCTGGCGTCGTAGAAGCCGCTGCCGATGATCGGGCGTGGCTTGTCCTTGTCGTAGAAGCCGCTGTTGGCAACGTCGCCGCCGTCGAACGTAGCGCCAGCGATGTGCGCCGGGCTGTCTTCGCTGGACTGGCTGTAGCCGGCCTGGCCGCTCAGGGTCCACAGGCCAAGCATGCGTTCGCCGCCGAACACGTAGGACTGGATTTCCTGGGTTTCTTCACGGTTTTTCAGCTTGCGCTTGGCCTCGGCATCGCCCAGCTCGCCGGGCGCTTGGGGGTCGGCAAATTCGAGGCTGGTGGAGTTGCGGGTCTCGGTGTCTTTGTAGCGGCTGTACAGGGTGCGCAGGTAGTAGCTGCTGAGGTCATCGGGTTTGTAGTCGAAGTTCAGGCCGCCGCCCGCGCGTTCGCGGCTGATGTCGTAGTCGCGTTGTTCGAATTCATTGAGCTTGGCGCCGTTGGTGAAGTCCCAGGCGCCGCCGGTTTCGACGTTGTCCGAGCCGAAGTCACGCTTCTGCCAGCTCAGCGCTGCGGCCACGCCGAAGTTGTCGATGCCGTCGCCAAGGCTGAAACGGTTGCTGGCGGCGCCGGAGAATTTCGGGCTGGTCTGGCTTGTATTCTTGTCGTAGCTGGCTTCGGTGCTGCCGGTGTAGAAGAGGCCTTTGTGATCGAAGGCCGAGAGGCTTTGCACGTCAACGGTTCCGCCAAGGGAGTTGGCGTCCATGTCCGGGGTGAGTGTCTTGATCACCGACAGCGACTGCACCAACTCCGACGGCAACACATCCAGGGCCACGGCACGGCGGGCACTTTCCGGGGCGGGCACCAGGGTGCCGTTGATGGTGACGCTATTGAGGTCCGGGCCCAGGCCACGCACGCTGACGAAGCGCCCTTCGCCCTGGTCGCGCTCGACGCTGATACCGGGCAGACGCTGCGCCGCTTCGGCGACGTTTTCATCCGGCAACTGTGCCACGCCGTCAGCATGCACCACGCTCTTGATGCTGTCGGCACTGCGCTGTTCCTTGAGCGCCTGGTCAATGGCAGCAGCCTGGCCGATCACTTCGACGTGCTCGGTGTTGGTGGCCTCGGCTGCGTTCAGCCGCTCGCTGGCCATCGCCAGGGTCAAGGCAGTAAGCGTGAAGCTGACGAGCCCGGTGCGCTTGTACATGCAATCCTCCCCAAGAATCCGTTGGCGCCAGGCAAGAGGCCCGGCAACTGGGAGGGCACGCTAGGGGTGGGGGATGACGATTCTGTGACAGGTCTGACGTGTGAAGCCCTTAAACCGGGGTTTAGCGCGAGTTCGAGCATACAAATGAGCTGAAATGACCTCGGTCAAACTGTGCGGGCTTGCTCGCTCCCACATTTGAACGGTGTTTGCCTGTGGATTGTGTTTATGCCGTGAGCTGATTCGACCCCTCCCCACCGTCACGCAACCGTCACATCCATCTGCTGTGCTGGCGCCCACGACTGAATCATCAGAGGACTCGCGGCCATGTTTTCCGTGCTCAAACCCCACCGCTGGAAACTCTCGCTGCTGCTGATCGCCGCCAACCTCGGGCTGATCCTGCACCTGGCCTGCGGCGAGTTGAAAAGCTTCAGCGAGTGGGTGTGGCTGGACATCTTCGGCGAAGGCGGATCCGCGCTGTTGGCATTGGTCTGGCTGGGCCTGGTGCTGAAGAGCCGCCCGGCCGGGCGCGTCACCAACTACCTGGCGCTGGGCCTGTCGTGCATCTTCTTCTCGTGGTGGATCGACAGCCTCGACGAATTCATCCGCCTGCCTGACAGCATCACCTGGGACCACTGGCTCGAATCCGGGCCGATGCCGGTGGGCATGATCCTGCTGACCATCGGCATCTACCACTGGCATCGCGAACAACTGGCGATCAGCGCGCAGATGGAAAAGCGCGAGCGGCTGTTCCGCGAGCATCGGTTGTTCGACAAACTCACGCCGCTGGCCGGCGCCGACTATCTCAAGCGCCAGTTGGCCGACAGCCTGCAAGATAGCCTCGACCAGCAACAACCGCTGTCCTTGCTGGCTCTGGACCTGGACAACTTCGCCGCGATCAACCAGGCCTACGGGCATGCCGAGGGTGATGCAGTGTTGCAGGCCCTCAGCCATTTGCTGTTGCTCAACCTGCGTCGCCAGGACCTGCTGTGCCGCCTGGCCGGCGATCGTTTTGTGGTACTGCTGCCCAATACCGGCGAGCGCCAGGCCAAGGAGCTTGCGCTGGAGTTGCAGCAAGCAGTGCGCGGCCTGGCGCACAAGACCCGGCAACAAGGCGAACGCCTGCAACTGGCGGCGACCACCGCGGTGGTGATGGCACTGAACGAGCCGCCCCACGATTTGCTCAAGCGCCTTAACCTGGCGCTGGCCCATGCCAAGCAGCCCCTGGCGAAAAGTGCCTGAGATGGCCGTTAAGACCAACTGGTATGAAGCCGACAGCCGCTTCATACCCGGGCACTATCAACCCGCCACGCTGATCGACCTGGCGTTGTCCCGGGACATCGACAGCCATCGCCTGCTGCGCGGCACCGGGCTGTTCCACGAGGATATCCTGGCCGGCAACGCGCGACTGAGCCCACAACAGTTTCTCGGTTTGATCGGCAACAGCCGCAAGTTGCTGGACGCCGACGACAGCAGCTTCCTGTTCGGCCAACGCTTGCTGCCCGGCTATTACGGCGCGGCCAGCCATGCCCTGGGCCATGCGCAGAACTTGCATCAGGCCCTGGAAATCCTGATCCAGCAACAGGTGCTGCTCAGCCCGTTGGTCACGCTGCAACTGGAACTGGATGAGCACCATGCCTACCTGTACTGGCTGGACAGTTGCGGCGCCGGCGAGCACTGGCGCTTTTTGCTCGAAGCCAGCACGACCTCGCTGGTTGCAATGAGCCAATGGCTGAGCGGCGAGCGTCTGCCGTGGGCGTGCAGTTTCAGCCATGCCGAGCCGCGTTATGTTGAGCAGTACTGGGTGCATCTGGGCGAAGAAACGCGCTTCGAACGGCCGCTGGACATGATGAGCATCCCCCGCGAATACCTCACCCGCACGTGGCCCGGCGCCTCGGCCACGGCCGGCCAGGTGGCGCGCCGACAAGCCCGCGAGCAGATCGAACAGTTGGGCTTTGCCGGCAGTTTTCTCGACTGCCTCAACGACTACCTGCGCGAGCAGGTGCGCCAGCCTCCCAGCCTGGAACAGGCCGCGCACGCCTTCGCCATGAGCCCGGCGACCCTCAAGCGCAAGCTGCACAAACACGACACCGGCTTTCAGCAGCAGGTGGACCGCGTGCGCAAGCAGGTGGCGCTGCACCTGTACCAGGTCAAGGGTTACAGCAATGATGAAGTGGCGGCGTACCTGAACTTCAACGATGCGGCGAACTTCCGCCGCTCATTCAAGCGCTGGACCGGCAGTACGCCAAACTTGATCCGGCAGTTGTTCAACAGCCGCTAGCCAGGCATTCACGCAGGAACTCCACCAGCGCCTGCACCGGTCGCGAGCTCTGCCGGTGTTGCGGGTAAACGGCCGAAAGCGTCAGGGCTTCGGGGGCGAAGTCATCCAATACGCTGACCAGGCGGCCGTCCTTTAACGCATCGCCGACGATAAACGTCGGCAGGTACGTCACGCCCAGCCCGGCGATGGCGGTATCGCGCAGCAGGTCGCCGTTATTGACGCGCATGCGCCCGCTGACATTCAGCGCCTGCACCTTGCCTTTGAAGCGCCATTGCACCTGGCGGCCATGGCCATAAGGCAGGCAATCGTGCTGGGCCAGGTCCTCGGGCTGCAACGGCGTACCGCGCAGGGCCAGGTACCCGGGGCTGGCGCAGTACACCCGTGGGATGCTGGCAATACGGCGGGCGATCAGGGTGGAATCTTCCAGGGTGCCAATGCGCAGCACCAGATCGTAGCCCTCGCCGATCAGGTCCACGGGGCGATCGCTTAAGTCGACTTCCACCGACACCTGCGGATGGCGCTGCAAAAACTGCGGCAACAGGCAGCCCAAATGGGCCATGGCAAACGACAACGGCGCGCTGAGGCGAAGGGTGCCGCGTGGCTCGCTGTTCTGCCCGGCAATGCCCTGCTCCACTTGCTCGACGTCACTGAGCAGGCGCAACGCGGATTCGTAATAAGTCTGGCCGAGTGGCGTGACATCCAGGCGGCGTGTGGAACGGTTGAGCAGGCGCACGCCCAGGCGATCTTCCAGCTGGATCAGGCGGCGGCTGACGAACTGCTTGGACAGGCCCAACTGTTCGGCGGCGGCGGTAAAACTGCCGGACTCCATGACCTGGCAGAACAGGCGCATGTCTTCGAAGGGGTTCATTGTCGCTTCTCGGTGGACATTTGTGGTTTTTATAACGGGTATGTCGCCACACCACAAATCAAGTGTGGGAGCTGGCTTGCCTGCGATAGCGGTGTGTCAGCCAACATTGCTGTCAGCTGACACACCGCCATCGCGGGCAAGCCCGGCTCCCACAGGGTTCAGCGGTGTTCTGTGGCGCAGCTTACTTGGCCGTAAACGCCGAGTAGCTGTTCATCAGGTTGCGGTAGTTAGGGATGCGCGGCGACAGCAGGTTGGCCAGGCCTTCCATGTCGTTGCGCCAGTCAACTTGCAGCTCGCAAGCCACGGAGAACCAGTTCACCAGTTGGGCACCGGCGGCGGTCATGCGCGCCCAGGCCGCTTGTTGCACGGTTTCGTTGAAGGTGCCCGAAGCGTCGGTGACCACGAACACGTCGAAGCCTTCATCCAGGGCGCACAGGGTTGGGAACGCCACGCAGACGTCAGTCACTACGCCGGCGATGATGATCTGCTTGCGGCCGGTCGCCTTGACGGCCTTGACGAAATCTTCGTTGTCCCAGGCGTTGATCTGGCCAGGGCGCGGGATGTAAGGCGCGTCCGGGAACAGGGCTTTGAGCTCTGGGACCAGTGGACCGTTAGGGCCGCTTTCAAAACTGGTGGTGAGGATGGTCGGCAGATTGAAGAACTTAGCGACGTCGGCCAGGGCCAGTACGTTGTTCTTGAATTCGTTCGGAGAGAAGTCCTGTACCAGCGAGATCAGGCCGGTCTGGTGATCGACCAACAGGACAACGGCGTCATCTTTGTTCAAGCGCTTGTAAGTCATGGGGTAACTCCTGTGGGATGTAGGGGATTCAGAAAGCAAAGCACGAGCAGCCAAACGCACCCCAGAAACCCTGGAAGTCGCTGACCGGCACGCTGGAAAGACGCGCCTTTTCATGGCTGTGGGCATGCACGCCGCACGGGCCGCTGCATTGGTGAACTTGAGCTTGCAAAGGCGAACTTGGACGCCAGTGACCCGGCACCTTGACCACCGGCGACCAGTCCGGCAGCACCGGAACCCGTGGCGGTGCGTAATCTTCGAAATCGCCGGCGCCGTAGACCACCTTGCCGCCGACCACGGTCAGTACCGATTCGATCCACTTGATGGCTTCTTCATCGACACTGAAAAAGTCCGCCGACAGTGCCGCCACATCCGCCAATTGCCCAACCTTGATCTGGCCCTTCTTGCCCTGTTCAGACGAGAACCAGGCGCTGCCATGGGTGAACAGTTCCAGCGCGGTGAGGCGCGGCAGGCCTTCGGCGTGTAGCTCCAGGCCGCCGACGGTGCGGCCGCTGACCATCCAGTACAACGAGGTCCATGGGTTGTAGCTCGACACCCGCGTGGCGTCAGTGCCGGCCCCTACCGGTACGCCTTCGGCCAACATGCGCTTTATCGGCGGCGTGGCTTCGGCAGCTTTGGCCCCGTAACGCTCGACGAAGTACTCGCCCTGGAACGCCATGCGGTCCTGGATCGCAATCCCGCCGCCGAGGGCACGCACGCGCTCGATGTTTTTCGGGGTGATGGTTTCGGCGTGATCGAAGAACCACGGCAAACCGTTGAACGGGATATCGCGGTTGACCTTCTCGAACACGTCGAGCATGCGCGAGATGGATTCGTCATAAGTTGCGTGCAGACGGAACGGCCAGCGCTGCTCCACCAGATGGCGCACCACCGGCTCCAGCTCCTGTTCCATGGTCAGCGGCAAGTCGGGGCGCGGCTCAAGGAAGTCTTCGAAGTCCGCCGCCGAAAACACCAGCATCTCGCCCGCGCCGTTGTGGCGCAGGTAGTCATCGCCCTGGTGCAGGGTGACGCTGCCAGTCCAGTTTTTGAAGTCGCTGAGTTCTTCCTTGGGCTTTTGGGTGAACAGGTTGTAGGCGATGCGCACCGTCAACTGTTCGTCCTTGGCCAGTTGCTCGATCACCGCGTAGTCATCGGGGTAGTTCTGGAAACCACCGCCGGCATCAATGGCGCTGGTGAGCCCCAGGCGATTGAGCTCGCGCATGAACTGGCGGGTCGAGTTGACCTGGTATTCCAGCGGCAGTTTCGGGCCCTTGGCCAGGGTCGAATACAGGATCATCGCGTTAGGCCGCGCTACCAGCATGCCGGTGGGATTGCCGTTGCTGTCACGCACGATCTCGCCACCCGGCGGGTTTGGCGTGTCCTTGGTGTAGCCGGCCACACGCAGCGCGGCACGGTTGAGCAAGGCGCGGTCGTAGAGGTGCAGCACGAACACCGGAGTATCCGGCGCGGCCTGGTTGAGTTCTTCCAGGGTTGGCATGCGCTTTTCAGCGAACTGGAATTCGTTCCAGCCACCGACCACACGCACCCATTGCGGCGTAGGGGTTCGATCAGCCTGGTCTTTGAGCATGCGCAAGGCATCGGCCAGGGACGGCACACCTTCCCAGCGCAGTTCAAGGTTGTAGTTCAGGCCCCCACGGATAAGGTGCAGGTGCGAGTCATTGAGGCCAGGGATGACGGTGCGGCCCTTGAGGTCGATGACCTTCGTGCCGCTGCCACGTAGCGCCATGGCTTCACCGTCGGTGCCTACGGCAACAAATCGCCCCTGGCTGATGGCGACAGCGGTTGCACGTGGGTTCTCACGGTCCACGGTGTGGAACTGGCCATTGAACAGAATCAGATCGGCGTTCATAGGGTTTCCTTAACAGAGGTTTCAAGCCAGGGAGCGAACAGGCGGGTAGCCGCCGGCATCAGCAGGTACACCACCAGCACAACGATCGTCACGGTGACCAGGAAGGTGGCGACTACATAATTGGAGAGGAACGGGTGCAGGCGCAGTACCGGTCCCCAGATGATCGGCACCAGCAGGGTCAGCGGCAGGATTACAAACAGCGTGACCACTGCCTGCTTCCAGCGGGGCGGCTTGGGGGTGTTTTCAGTTTCGGGGTTGAACCAAAATTCGTTGACCGTGCCGATTTCGGTGTTGTCGCCGTCGGCGAGCATCGGGGCGGCTTCGGCAATCAGGGTTTTGCGCTCGGACGAGTGGAGCCAGGTTTCCAGGTCGTCGGTGGAGCGGTAGCGCAATATGCAGGTGAACATCGCCAGCTTGCCTTGCTTGCCGCGGACCACATCGACGCCCAGATGGCCAGGACGGTCGCCGGCGATGCGCACGATGCGGCGTAGCCAGGCTTCGTAATCGGCTTCACGGCCTTGTTTGATCAGGTGTTTGACCACCAGGGTGACGACTTCATCGGAGCCTGGTTTTGGTGCTGGGTCCATGGGGTGCCCCTCTGCCTTGATGTTTCAGCGGTGAGGCTAGTTTGCAGGGGTGTGGGGTGGGGAAAATTGGATGTACGTGCTGTTTGGGGGGGTTGGGTTGGGTTGGGTACACATATCCGTTATTTAGGTAACGGCCACCTATGGTTCCGCTCTTACAGCGGGTCACTTTCGAAAAGCGCGAAAGTAACCAAAGCGCTCTTGCCCCAACACTCGGCACCTCGCTTAGGCTCGGTGTGCCCCAAATCCATGTCGAATTCCGGCCAGCGTGTTTGACGGGGCGCCTAAGATCAAGATCACAAGCCAGATCAAGAGCAGATCAAGAGAAGGTTGATATCTGCCTGATGAATGGAGATCCAAATTGTGTGAGCTGGCTTGCCTGCGATGCAGGCAACTCGGCAGGACGCCGGGTTACCCACGGATTCAAGCCTTCGTTCGGGCACACCGAGCCTAGGCGAGGTGCCGAGTGTTGGGTCAAAGCGTTTTTGGTTACTTTTTGCGCTCTTCAAAAAGTGACCCGCTGTAAGAGCGGAACCGTAGGTGGCCGTGACCTAAATAACGGATATGTTTACAAAAAACAGCGCTTCACCCCGGCAACGGAATCACCCGCAACGCCCGCACCGACTTATAAGAAAAACTGGAGTAAATCTCCTTAACACAAGGCAACGTCTGCAACACCTCCCGCGCAAACTCGCCAAACGACTCTAGATCCTTCGCCACCACTTCAAGCAAAAAATCATACCGCCCCGACACGTTGTGACACGCCACAATCTCCGGAATCTCCAACAACCTTTGCTCAAACGCCCGGGCAATTTCCTGGGTATGACTCTCCATCATGATGCTGACAAATGCCGTCACCCCATACCCCAGCGCCTTGGGCGAAAGAATCGCCTGATACCCGCTGATCACCCCGCTCTCTTCCAGGTTTCGCACCCGCCGCCAGCACGGCGAGGTGGTCAGGGATACGCGGTCGGCCAATTCGGCCACTGTGAGCCGGGCGTTGCCTTGCAACGCGTTTAAAAGAGCCTTGTCGGTACGATCCAGACTGACGGGCATAACGTGCCTCTGTTCGTTATTTTTATAGGACTTTCATCCAAAAATGCAGGAATTAACAGCAAATAATGCAACGTTCATCTCTGGTTATGAGCATAGCATTGTAGGAAATAGGGAGCGCCCGACATGAACAATAAACACAATGCACTCGGCTTTTCTACCCGCGCCATCCACCATGGCTATGACCCCAAGGACCACCACGGCGCGCTCGTGCCACCGATTTACCTGTCAGCCACCTTCGCTTTCCCTACCGCCGAATATGGCGCCGCCTGTTTTGCCGGTGAAGCCAGTGGCCACTTCTACACACGCATTTCCAACCCGACCCTGGCGTTGTTGGAATCGCGCATGGCGACCCTGGAAAACGGTGAGGCGGCGGTGGCATTCAGCTCCGGCATGGGCGCGATTGCGGCGACGTTCTGGACCCTGCTGCGGCCCGGCGATGAAGTGATCGTCAGCCAGACCCTCTACGGCTGCACCTTCGCCCTGCTGCACCATGGCATCGGCGAATTCGGGATCAAGGTGCGGCACGTCGACCTGACTGACCTGGCCGCCCTGCAAGCCGCACTCTGCCCCGCCACCCGCATGATCTACTGCGAAACCCCGGCCAACCCCAACCTGCAACTGGTGGATATCGCCGCCGTGGCGGCTCTCGCCCACCAGCAGCCCAACGTGACCGTAGTGGTCGACAACACCTACTGCACGCCCTACCTGCAGCGCCCCCTCGACCTGGGTGCCGATGTAGTGGTGCATTCGGCGACCAAATACCTCAGCGGCCACGGCGATATCACCGCGGGCATTGCGGTGAGCAACCAGACCCTGGCTCAGCGTATTCGCCTGCAAGGTCTCAAGGATCTGACCGGCGCAGTGATGTCGCCCCAGGACGCCTCGCTGTTGATGCGCGGCCTCAAGACCCTGGCCCTGCGCATGGAGCGCCATTGCAGCAACGCTCAGGCGGTGGCCGAAGCCCTGCAGGCGCACCCGGCCGTGGAGCGGGTGACGTATCCAGGGCTGCGCGCCTTCCCACAATACGAACTGGCGACGCGCCAGATGAAAATGCCCGGGGGCATGATTGCCTTTGAACTCAAGGGCGGCCTCGAGACGGGACGTCGTTTCATGAATGCACTCAAGCTGTTTACCCGCGCGGTCAGCCTGGGCGACGCAGAGTCACTCGCGCAGCACCCGGCGAGCATGACCCATTCCACCTACACTCCGGAGGAACGCGCCCGGCACGGGATCAGCGAAGGGCTGGTGCGTCTGTCGGTGGGGCTTGAGGACGTTGCGGACTTGCTGGCGGATGTGCAGCAGGCACTGGCCAAGTGCGCGCGCGCCGCGCCGCGTCGTACTCAATTTGTGAGTGTTTGAGCCGATCTTTTCAGATTGGATCCCCTTCCCGCCGCCACGCTGTACTAGCATAGGTCCCGGCGGGAAGGACTATCACGGCAGGTTGTTCGCATTGGCTAGCCTCTCAATCCCCGCCGCTATAAAGCCGAGTACCTGCACGCCTCATGGACGAATTGATGAACGCACACTTGTTCCCTCATATTGGCAAGGTCATCGCCAGCACCGGCAGTCGCCATTTCCCACGCATGCTGCATGACCTCATCCTCACCCAACTGGCAGTGGACGCCACCCATATCACCCAATTGCAGGTCAGCACCGACGGGCACCCCCGCCGCAAGATCAGCCCGGTCTATACCGACTCGGTGGCAACCCTGAACGGGGAACGGCACGCCGCGCAATTGCACCTCACCCGCCACAAGGACGACGTACGCTACGTGCTGTCGGTGTATCGCTCACACCCGTCAGACAATTTCTCGCCGCAGGAACGCAGCCTGCTGCAGGACTTCTCCACACTGCTGTTGCCCTTGGTGGAAAAGCACATCGCGGCAATCCACCCGTGCCGTCAAGACCGCGACCCGGTGATGCCGCAAAACCAGGCTATCGAAACCCTGCGCCGGCGCATTGAAGAGCGGTTGGTACAGTCGGGGTTAACGTTGTCCAACCGTGAGCTTGAGGTGTGCCTGGGGCTGCTGGCCGGGCGCACGGCGCCGGAGCTGGCAGAGCAGTTGGCATTGAAAGTCAATACCATTGAGAGTTACTTGAAACGCGCAGCGATCAAGCTGGGGATCAGTGGGCGGCATTCGTTGTTGCGGTGGCTGTATTCGACGGAGGATGACGCGGCTGCACATCCATGAAGCACCGCTGCCCCTAGGGCGCTGGCTTGTCGGGGCGCAGCCGGACACTCAAACCTCGCGCGGCTTCAGCTTCAGATGCCGCGCATACCAGGGCCGCTTTGGCACTCGCTTGAATAGCCCCTGCAACATGCCGTCGTCTTCGCCAAAGGTGATCCGCAGCGCCAGCTTCATGGTCTCCGGGTCCATTTCCATCGACCGCCCCCTCTGCAACCCCGGCGTCGTACTGCAGCCATGCGTGTCCGGACCCAGCCACGGGTCTCCCACCTCGACCCAGCGGCCCGGCGCGAACCAGGCCACGCCGTTGACTTGCATGCGGCGGACTTCACCCGGATTGAAGCGCTCATGGGCGCGAAACCAGTCTTCGATACGGTCGTCGATCCAGCCGTGAAAGTGCCAGAACACCGGGTTCACGTGGGAGGAAAATGGGTCGCCGAGAAAGTCGTTCTGCGCCGTGTACCAGCGTGGGGCGAAGTCGGACGGGGCACGGGCGAACGGCACCGGCGCACCGTTGGAGGGGTCACGCGGCACCGAGGCCCAGCGCATGTGCAGCCAGTCGTGCAGGCCCAGTTCCATCTCTGAACCCAACTGCCCGAGTGTCAGTTTGGACAAATAGCGGGGGTCGCGGTACTGCGACTCCCACACCTGAAAGTTGCTGTGATAGGTCTCAGCGGCCTTGATGTCGCTGACCCACTGGGTGTAGGCGCTGTCATCCGGCGCCGACCACGTGGGCGGCAGCGCGAAGCCGTCGTGGTTGTCGAAGTAACGCAGGAAGCCCAGTCGATCACGCTCCAGCGCCGGCTGCGGTTCGGGGAATTGCGGCCACGAGGGCAAATCCTGCAGGGCGCGCGCGGTGCCGAGCATGTGCCGGTGCATGAAGAAGAAGTCGATGCCCGAGCCGTTGCGGTCTTTGCGCGTGCCCCGGGCGTCGCGCTCCTGGCCCCGCGGGCCGGGTTGCCAGCCGATGCCGCGCAGAGCGTCGCGTTTTTCTTCGGAGAGTTTGTGCCATTGGTCGCGGGTGGCGTGCCACAGTTGGTGGAACAAGCGGTGCTCGGGAGCAATCAGCCAGGCCAACAAGGCCGGGTTGAGGCCGATGCGTTCGCGCGCTTCAGGAAACGCTTGCTTGTGGGCGATAAAACGATTGTCGCGCTCAACCAGCGCGAGCGGCCGGTCCAGCTCAAGAATCTGCCCGCTGAGGGTGCCGCTGCCGGCATTGGCGAAGTTGGCCCAGACCTCATCAAGGGTCATCTTGAATTCGTAGGCGGGTAGGCCATCGGCCGAGTCGCGGTCGATCAACCGCCAATACAGCACGGCACCCTCACCCGTCAGCAGGTCCCCGAGCACCCGGTAACGAGGCTCACCCTCAGCGCGCAGGTTGGCGGCAGTGTCCAGGTAGCCGCGCAGGCCGCGCCCCCGGGGGGCAATGTCGAGCAGCAACATCAGGCCTTGCAACGGTAAGCGCTTGAGGCCCGCGTCGCGACCTTCCAGTCGCAGGTTCCAGACCCCTCGCAGGGTGTTCGCCAGGTGCTGGCCGGCGGTGTCGGCCAGGTCCACCGTGGCTTCGCCGGGGGTGATGGGGAATTCTTCTTCGCGCGTCAGCTCGCGATGGGCATAGAAGGCTGCTGGCACCGCAGCGCCTGTCAGCGCCAGGCCTGCGATGAACCCACGTCGAGAGATGGTCATTGTCTACCTTAGGAAACGGCTTTATCAGAGCTAGAACGTTTGCACGCCGGGGAAATTTACCGGCGCGCCCTCGCCGCCTAAATTTCCCCGCCCATCACTCGTTCTTCCCTGATAGCAAAGGCCTCAACTGACTGAGATGGCAATGACAAAACCACGTTCGAAAAAGGCGTTGTATATCGGCCTGCCGCTGGCACTCGCCATTGGCGCCGGAGTCGGCTTCCTGGCCTGGGATCACTGGTTCAGGGGCAATGCCGGCTACCCGCTGGAGGTGATCAAACAGGCCAATGAAATGCAGGATCGCCTGTTGTCATTCGACAGCCATATCACCGTGCCCCTGGATTTCGGCGGCATCGACAACGAGGCAGACAAAGATGGCAACGGCCAGTTCGACCTGGCCAAGGCGGCGCGCGGGCGCTTGTCCGGCGCGGCCCTGACGATTTTTGGCTGGCCGGAAATCTGGAACGGCCCCAACGCCCCGCACAAGCCCACCGACGGTTTTGTCGAAGAGGCACGCCATGAGCAAGAGGTGCGCTTCAAGATCATCTCCGGCATGGTCCGCGACTTTCCCAACCAAGTGGGCATTGCCTACACCCCGGACGACTTCCGGCGCCTGCATGGCGAGGGCAAGTTCGCGATCTTTATCAGCATGCTCAATGCCTACCCCTTGGGCAACGACTTGAACCAGCTGGACCTGTGGGCCGCACGCGGCATGCGCATGTTCGGGTTCAGCTATATCGGCAATAACACCTGGTCCGATTCTTCGCGCCCACTGCCGTTTTTCAATGACTCCGCCGACGCACTCGAAGGTTTGTCGCCGATTGGCCAGCAAGCCGTGCACCGCCTCAACGACCTGGGCGTGATCATCGATGTGTCGCAGATGTCGACCAAGGCCCTCGAGCAAGTGGCGCAGCTGAGCCGCACGCCGATGGTGGCCTCCCATTCAGCGCCACGCGCGTCGGTGGATATCCCGCGCAACCTCAGTGACAAGGAACTGCAACTGATCAAGAACAGCGGCGGCGTGGTTCAGGTCGTGGGGTTCCCGGCGTATCTACGCCCCTTGAGCCAGCCGACCCAGGACAAACTCAATGCCCTGCGCGCACGTTTCGACCTGCCTCCCCTGCCCAACCTGGCCATGGCCTTGATGCCGGGCGACGCGATCATTGCCGCCTGGCCCGAGCAGAAGTTCGGCCAATATGCCCAAGGCCTGTACGGCATTCTTGAAGAGGAGCCCAAGGCCACGCTCAAGGATTGGGGCGACGCCGTCGACTACACGGTGCGCAAGATCGGGATTGATCATGTCGGCATCGCCTCGGACTTCAACGACGGCGGCGGCATCCAGGGCTGGGACAACGTCGGCGAGATACGCAACGTGACCGCCGAACTGATCCAGCGCGGCTACTCCGAAGCCGATATCGCCAAACTGTGGGGAGGCAACTTCCTGCGCGTGTGGGACCAGGTACAAAAAGCCGCCAAGCCATTGGCCAACCGCTAATCACTTAGAAGCACGTCCATGACCGACCGCCGTACGTTCCTCAAGCAGGCGGGTGTATTTGCCGCCAGCCTGCCACTGGGCGCCGCGCTGCTCCCGCAAGCAATCGCCGCCAACACCACAGATGCCCCATGGACGGGCCTCAAGCAGCTGTTCAACCAAGACCCGGATTACCTGCACTTCTCCAACTTCCTGGTGGCTTCGCACCCCAAGCCAGTACGCGAGGCCATCGAGCGTTACCGGGTGCAGATCGACCGCAACCCAGGGCTGGCGATGGACTGGGACCTGCAGGAAACCTGGAAGCGCGAAGGCCAGGTGCGTGAGTGGGCCGGCCGCTATTTGCAGGCCACCCCCGCACAGATCGCCCTCACCGGCAGCACTTCGGAAGGGTTGGCGATGATCTACGGCGGGATCAAGGTACGGCCCGATCAGGAAATCCTTACGACCGTCCACGAGCACTACGCCACCCAACATGTGCTGGACTATCGCGCACTCAAAGAAGGCACCCAGGTGCGCCGGATCACGTTATTCGAAAGCGCCCACCGCGTGTCCGCCGACGAGGTGCTGGGCAACATCCAGCGCCATATCCGCCCCAACACCCGCGTGCTCGGCATGACCTGGGTGCAGTCCGGCAGCGGCGTAAAACTGCCCATCGGCGAGATCGGCACGCTGGTGGATGAACACAACCGCAACCGCGACGACCAGGACCGCATCCTCTATGTGGTGGATGGCGTGCATGGTTTCGGCGTGGAAAACCTCGACTTTCCGGACATGCATTGCGACTTTTTCATCGCCGGCACCCACAAGTGGATGTTCGGCCCGCGCGGCACCGGGCTGGTCTGCGCCCGCGACCCCGAAAACAAATACGTGACACCGATGGTGCCGACCTTCTCCGAAGAGAAGGACTTCGCCACCATCATGACCCCGGGCGGCTACCACGCCTTCGAGCATCGCTGGGCGGCGGATGAGGCGTTCAAGCTGCACTTGCAACTGGGCAAGGCGCAGGTGCAGGCACGCATTCGTGGGTTGAATACCGAACTCAAGGAGCAGCTGTTGGCACAGCCGCAGATCGAACTGGTCACGCCGTGCAGCCCCGAACTGTCGGCCGGCTTCACCTTCTTCCGCGTCAAGGGAAGGGACTGTGATGCCGTCGCGGCCAACATGATGAAACACCGTGTGGTGATCGACGCGGTGAACCGTGATGTCGGCCCGGTAATCCGCACCGCCCCTGGCCTGCTCAATTCCTCCGATGAAATCCAGCGTTTCATGACCTTGCTTCGCCAGCAGGTGTGACGCTCACCCTTTTTTCTTTGAACGAGATGCCCATATGAATCCATCCCGACTCAAACCCCTCACGGCACTGGCACTGACCGCCCTGTGCGGCGCACTCCTGCCCAACCTGGCCCAAGCCGCCGCGCCGCAACCCGGCAAAGTGTTCAAGGACTGCAAGGACTGCCCGGAGATGGTGGTACTCCCCGCCGGCACCTTCACCATGGGCACCTCCGAGGGCGAAGTCGGCCGCGAGCCGGACGAAGGCCCGTTGCATGAAGTGACCTTCGCCAAGCCGTTCGCCATGAGCCGCTTTCATATCACCGCCGGTGAGTGGGACAGCTACATCCGCCAGACCGGCGTGAACATCGCCGATGGCGACACCCGCCCCGGTCGCGAATGCATCGCCAGCAAGCCGCGTTACCCCCAGGGCCCACGCCAACCGGCGGTGTGCATGGACATGGATGACATCAAAGGCTATGTGGCCTGGCTGTCGAAAAAGACCGGGCAGCAGTACCACATGGTCAGCGAATCGCAGCGTGAATATGCCGCGCGCGCGGGCTCGACCGGGCCGTTCCCCTTCCCGTTCGATGAGGGCAAGGGCTACAGCATCGCCAAGCATGCGAACACCTATGGCCCGGCCGATGGCTACAGCTATTCCTCACCCGTGGGCAGCTACCCGCCGAATGCCTTCGGCATGTACGACATGCATGGCAACGTCTATGAGCGCGTGGCCGACTGCGAACACCCCAACTACATCGGCGCGCCTACCGATGGCAGTGCGTGGGTGGAGCCGAACTGCGAGGGTTACATGATTCGCGGCAATGACTGGGGCGAAGCGCCAGTGTTTTCGCGCTCGGGCAACCGCAACACCATCTACCCGCAGACGCGCGGAGATTGGATCGGGTTTCGGGTAGTGCGCGACCTGTAACACGGACACCCTTCAATGTGGGAGCTGGCTTGCCTGCGATGGCGGCAGGTCAGCTAACATCAATGTGTCTGACCCACCGCAATCGCAGGCAAGCCAGCTCCCACATTTGGACCGCATGCCTCAGGAAAATTGCGGTCAGCCCTTCTGCGCCAACAGCGCCAACCCTTCATGCAACGCCGGGAACAGGCTGTTGTTGAAGTTGTTCCAGCGCAGCTCGAGGATGGTGTCGTCCGGCGCGATCTCGGTCTTGAGCACGTCGTGGAACACCTCACCCGAATCAATGCCGTTGTCCACGTAGTGGAACGAGGCACCGGTGAGGTACAGCGGCTCCGAGGGCCGGGTTTCCTTGGTCGACCAATCCACCACCGTTTGCCCACGCGCACCGTACAGGGCGTTCCAGGTGGCGTAGGCGCCACGGCGCTCGTAGGGCGATTCGATGCGGGTAATCCCCGGGTGGATGTTCATGATGCGGCGGGCAAACGGCGCGCCCGGACGCACCAGTTCATCGAGAATCACCAGCAGGCCGTCGAGCACCACGATGTCCGCTTTCAATTCCACCAGCGTGTCGTGCAGGCGGCGCTCGAAGTCCTGCTTGCCGGCGATGTGTTCTGCGCTGCCCCGTGGCAAGCGCCGGTAGGTGGACGGCACGCTCAGCAGCAAGTCATTGACCAGCCGGCCTTGCACGCGCAGGTCGGCCGGGTACAGCCATTGGCGGCCCGGCTGGTAGGCAAAGCCGTAGTCGCTGACCAGTTGCTGGTCACGCGGGTTCTGCTCGTCATCGTCGTACACCACCCCCACCAAATGGTAAGCCTCACCCAGCGGCGTGTCGTTCAGCGCCCCCACCAGGGATTCCAACACCGACATCATGTAGCGCTCGTGGTCTTTGTAGGCCACCGGCTGCCCGGCCTTGTCAGCCGCGGCATTGCGCAGGGACCACACGTACACCAGATTCTTTTTCGTCATTGCTTCGCTCTCGCTGGATAGATCAGGCACGCGCCAATGCGCGTGCGCCTACACCACAAGAACGAACCAGCCGCCGCGCAATTTATCCGCCACCGCCACCACTGAGCGCACCGAGCTAAATAGTCGCGCCAATCCTTCGTTTGTCATGGGTAAGGGTCTGTGTGCCCAGCCCCCTCTTTTTCACCTTCCGGGAAGTATTTATGACCGACCCCAAGCGCGGCGCCTTCAACGGTTTGCTCGCATTGCTCAGGCCCTTTCGCACCATCGTGACCGTCTCCGTCGCCCTGGGCATGGCCGGCGGCCTGGCCATCACGCTGTTGCTGGCGACCATCAATAATGCCCTGCACTCGCCCACCGGGATGACGCAGGGGGTGATTCTGACGTTTGCGGCGTTGTGTGTGCTGGCGCTCACCAGTTCGATCGTCTCCGATATCGGTACCAACTATGTGGGCCAGCGGATCATCGCCGCCCTGCGCAAGGACCTGGGTGAAAAGGTGCTGTCGGCGCCCATCGAGCAGATCGAACAGTATCGCTCCCACCGTCTGATCCCGGTGCTGACCCACGATGTCGACACCATCAGCGACTTCTCCTTCGCGTTCACGCCCTTGGCCATTGCCGCCACGGTGACGCTGGGCTGCCTGGGCTACCTGGCGTACCTGTCGGTGCCGATGTTCCTGATGATGGTCGTCGCCATCGTGATTGGCAGCGCCGTGCAGTTCATCGCCGGCGGCAAGGGTATCCAAGGCTTCGACCTTGCACGCAGCCATGAAGACGAATTGCAGCGTTATTACAACGCCATCGCGTCCGGCGCCAAGGAACTGCGCATGCATCGGCCACGGCGCTTTCGCATGAACACCCACCGTATCCAGGAAACGGCGGATCGCATCAGCGATATCCAGGTGCGTTCGGTCAACATCTACATCCTCGCCAAGACCTTCGGCTCGATGCTGTTCTTCGTGGTCATCGGCCTGGCCCTGGCGATGCAGGCCTATAACCCGAACCCGGACCCGGCCGTGATCACCGGCTTCGTGCTGGTGCTGTTGTACATGAAAGGCCCGCTGGAACACCTGCTGGGTTACCTGCCCGTGGTGGGCAAGGCGAAGATTGCCTTCGGGCGTATCAGCGAGCTGTCGGAGCGCTTCTCCTCTCCTGAACCGCACCTGCTGATGGATGACAGCGAGGCGCCGACACCGATCGTCAACAGCCTTGAACTGCGAAACGTGAGCTACAGCCCTCCGGCCGTGGAAGGCAGCGAACCGTTTCACCTGGGGCCGATCAACCTGAGCATTGCCCAAGGCGACATCGTATTTATCGTCGGCGAAAACGGCAGTGGCAAGACCACGCTGATCAAATTGCTGCTGGGGCTCTACCCGCCGCAGTCCGGCGAAATCCTGCTCAACGGCAAGGCCGTGACCGACCCCGAGCGCGATGACTATCGCCAATTGTTCACCACGGTATTCGCCGACTACTACCTGTTCGACGACCTGGTCCAGGGCAGCGCCACCCAGTCACTGGACAGCGCCACTAAATACCTGGAACGCCTGGAGATCGCGCACAAGGTCAGCGTCAAGGACGGTGTGTTCAGCACCACCGACCTGTCCACCGGCCAGCGCAAGCGTCTGGCACTGGTCAACGCCTGGCTGGAAGAACGCCCAGTGCTGGTGTTCGACGAATGGGCCGCCGACCAGGACCCGGCCTTCCGCCGGATTTTCTATACCGAGCTGCTGCCGGACCTCAAGCGCCTGGGCAAAACCATCATTGTGATCAGCCATGACGACCGCTATTTCGACATCGCCGATCAGCTGGTACGGCTGCGCGCCGGCCAGGTAGTGCATGAAATGGAGCCTGCATGAAATTTTCTTTTCCGGTTTTCCGAAGTAGGAACGTCTCACTAGTGGTAATGAGAACTAACCTCAATAAACATTAAAATCTGCCCACTTAAAATATAGAAGAGAAACCATCCATGTCAGCACGACTCGGTCTCAGCCCACTGAGCAAAACGCTAACCAGGGCCCTGAACATCAACCTCCTGCCGAGCGCGCTTGCCCTAGCGGTATCGCTGCCGGTTGCCGGCTATGTGCAGGCACAGGAGATCGAGTTGGATATTCCAGCACAGGCACTGGGGAGTGCACTGCAGGAATTCGGCCGCCAGGCCAACCTGCAGGTGCTGTACAGCCCGACCGACGTGGCGGGAAAAAACAGCACGGCGATCAAAGGCAAATTGGATCCGCAGCAGGCGATCAACACCATGCTGGCAGGCACTTCGACCACCCATAGCCTCAGTGGCAACGCGCTGACCGTTACCGCCGCCGGCGCGTCCGCCGGGCTGGAATTGAGTCCGACCCAAGTGACCGGCAACGTGCTGGGCAACATCACCGAGGGCTCCGGCTCCTACACGCCGGGCACCATTGCCACGGCCACGCGGCTGACCCTGACCCCGCGGGAAACTCCGCAGTCGATCACGGTGATTACCCGCCAACATATCGAGGACTTCGGTCTCAACAACGTCGATGACGTCATGCGCCACACGCCTGGCATCACCGTATCGGCCTATGACACCGACCGTACCAACTATTACTCGCGTGGGTTCCCGGTCAACAGTTTCCAGTACGACGGTATTCCGTCCACCGTGCGCAACGTCGGCTACTCGGCGGGGAACACCCTCAGCGACATGGCGATCTACGACCGCGTCGAAGTGCTCAAGGGTGCCACCGGCCTGCTCAACGGCGCCGGCTCCCTGGGCGCGACCATCAACTTGATCCGCAAGAAGCCGACGTCGGAATTCAAGGGCCATGTGCAATTGGGCGCCGGCTCCTGGGACAACTATCGCAGCGAAGTGGATGTGAGCGGTCCGTTGACCGATAGCGGCAATGTCCGGGGCCGTGCAGTGGCGGCGTACCAGGACAAAAAGTCCTTCATGGACCATTACTCGCGCAAGACCGAAACCTACTACGGCATTACCGAGTTTGACCTGTCCCCCGACACCATGTTGACCGTCGGATTCGACTATCAGGACAACATTCCGAAAGGCTCCAGCTGGTCCGGTTCGTTCCCGTTGGTCAACTCCAACGGCAGCATCAACAAGATGCCACGCTCCTACAACAACGGCGCCACCTGGAGCTCCTGGGAACAGAACACCCGCACCGCCTTTGCCATGCTTGAGCATGATATGGGTGACGGCTGGGTCACCAAATTCCAGCTCGACCACAAGATCAACAGCTACCATGCTGACCTTGGTTCGATCCAGTTTGTCCAGCCGGCAGCCGATGGCACCGCCGAGGTCAACGGTCAGAAATACACCGGCGAAACCAAAAGCACCTCCGCCGACCTCTACGCCACCGGGCCTTTCAGCCTGTTTGGCCGCGAACATGAACTGGTGGTGGGCGGCTCGATCGGCACGTCGCGCTGGCAAGGCAAGGGGTACTGGTCGCCGGATTGGCCAGGCGGCAACAAAGTCGATTTCTACAACTGGAATGGCCATATCGCCAAGCCGATCTACGGCCCTGTCCAGCAATACATTGACGATACCATCCGCCAGACCGGCTACTACATGACCACACGCTTGAACGTGATGGATGACCTGCACGTGATTCTCGGTGGTCGCGTCGCCAACTACCACGTCACCGGTATCAACCCTTCCTACAAGGAAACCGGCCGGTTCGTGCCGTATGCCGGCGTGATCTACGACCTGAACGACAATTTCTCGGTGTACACCAGCTACACCGATATCTTCCAACCCCAGGAAAGCACGTACAAAGACCGCAACCAGACGTTGCTGGAACCGGACGAAGGCCAAAACTACGAGCTGGGCCTGAAGGGCGAGTTTCTCGACGGTCGCTTGAACACCAGCATTGCCTACTTCGAAGTGCATGAAGACAACCGTGCCATCCCGGACGATGCCTATAACAACCAGACTCCTTCCCCGCAAAACTATGCGTTCAAGAGCTCCAAGGCCGTCACCAAGGGTTACGAAGCAGAAATCTCAGGTGAGCTGGCGCCCGGCTGGCAAGTACAAGGCGGTTACACCCACAAGATCGTGCGGGATGCAGACGACAAGAAAATCTCCACCTTCGAACCTGAGCACCAGGTCAACCTGAACACCACTTACAAACTCAAGGGCGATCTCGACAAGTTCACCATCGGTGGCGGCCTGCGCTGGCAGAGCAAGGGTTGGAATGAAATCTACAACTCGCAGCTCAACACCAACCAGGACATCACCCAGGAGTCCTATTGGCTGGTGGACTTGATGACCCGCTACCAGGTCACCAAGAACCTCTCGGCGACTGTCAACTTCAACAACATCTTCGACAAGTCCTACTACACCAACGTGGGCTTCTATAACTCGGCCGCTTACGGCGAGCCGCGCAACGTGATGTTCAGCACCCGCTGGGACTTCTGATGTGATGCCTTGATTGCCCTGGCGGCGATCAACCAAAAGCCCGATGGAAGCGCTGCTTTCATCGGGCTTTTTTGTATCCCGCCCTCCCCTGTGGCGAGTGAGCTAGCCCCTCGCCACAGGTTCAGTGTTCATCACTTGAGGTGTTATTCCATGGCGGCCACCAGGCTACGGATGAACTCGGCACTGTCGATGATCCCATCGTGATCAGTCTCGATCACCACTGAACGCTCGACCCGCCCCTGAACAAGGGTGCTTGCCATGTGCTGCTCGATCAGTTCCTTGAACTGCCCGGCGCGGCTCATGGACGCCCACCAGCAACTGACCGGGGCCTTGATCGGCTTGAAGTCCGCCGCCGACAGACGCTCACTGAGCGCGCGGTCGACCTCCCAGGAAATCTGCGCCTCATTGCCACGCAGCAACTCGTCCTTGATACCGGTAAAGGCCTCGCCCAGGGTCTGCTCGGCCCAGGCGATAAACCCTTGCCATTGCCCCGCTTCGTCTTGGGCATCGCGCTGACATTGCTGCCAGGCCGCCTGAATCCGCTCGGCAAACGCCGGGAACATCACGCCTAACAAGGCCGCACGCCGCTCGTTCGCCGAGACTTCACGGTCATCCTCGGTGACGACCGCCTGCCAATAAGGCGTGAGCCACTGCGGCGGCGCGGAGTCGATCCAGCCGACAAACTCGACGTCGCGTCCCGCTTGCTCCAGCACGTAGGCGACTTCCATCGCCAGGTTGCCACCCAGCGACCAGCCTGCCAGGCGGAAGGCGCCTTGGGGCTGGGCCAACAGGAGTTGCTCGGCATAATCCTCGACCATGGCTTGCCATTCGGGTACTGCTGCACCGTCTTCGGCCAATGCACGGCAAATCACCCCGAACACCGGACGCTGCTCCCGGAGCGCGAGGGCAATCGCGGTGTAGCAATGCACCGAACCGAAGCTTGGGTGGAACATGAACAACGGTGTGCCTTCTGTCTGGCTGTTGAGCTTGACGATCAACGAGCTGCGCGCGTCGCCCTGCAGGCAGTTGACCTGGCCGCGTACGGTCGGGTTAAGCATCAACTGGCTGACGGACAAGCCGACACCGCTGACTTTACGGATACGCTCCTTGAGCATCAGCACCAGCAAGGAGTGACCGCCCAACTCGAAGAAGTTGTCGTTCAGCCCTACGCGCTCGACACCGAGGACATCACGCCAGATCGCCGCGACTTGCTGCTCGATGGCGCTTTGCGGGGCCTGATAAGCGTCCGTGCCTTGCGCCTCCGGTTTAGGCAACGCCTTGCGATCCAGCTTGCCATTGGGGCTCAGCGGCATCTGTGTCAACACCACCCACTTCGCCGGCACCATGTAGTCCGGCAACTGCGCCGCCAGGTGCATCGCCACCTGTGCTTTCCAATCCTCGCTCGGCGCCTGCAGCACCAGGTAGCCCACCAGGTGCGTGCCGTCCACGGCGAGCACCGCCGCTTCACGCACACACGCATGCTCCAGCAGGCGGGCCTCGATTTCACCCAACTCGATGCGCAAGCCACGCAGCTTGACCTGGTGATCGATGCGCCCGGCGTACTCGATCACCCCATCGTCGCGATAACGCGCCAGGTCCCCGGTGCGATACAAACGGGTGCCACTGCCGAACGGATCGGTCACAAAGCGTTCGGCGGTCAGCCCCGGCCGACGGTGATAACCACGCGCCAGGCCGACGCCGCCGAGATAGAGTTCACCCAACACGCCAACGGGTGCCGGTTCCAGGTTGCCGTCCAACACGTAGCAGCCCAGGTTAGCAATCGGCCGACCAATCGGCACGGCGTCACCCCCTTCGTCGACGCAGGTCCAGTGGGTCACGTCGATTGCCGCTTCGGTCGGCCCATACAGGTTGTACAAACCGGCACGTGGCAGCTTGGCGAACACCTGTTGCTGGGCATCCACCGGCAACGCTTCACCGCTGCACACAATGCGCTGCAGGCTTTGACACGCGCCGACGCCAGCATCCTGCAAGAAGACCTGGAGCATGGACGGCACAAAGTGCAACGTAGTGACTTGCTCGGCGTTGATCAGACTCACCAGCCTGGCCGGATCACGATGGTCGCCCGGCGCTGCCACCACCAGGCGCGCACCGGTCATCAGCGGCCAGAAGAACTCCCACACCGACACGTCGAAACTGAACGGCGTCTTCTGCAAGACCGTATCACTGCCGTCCAGGCCATACGCCTGCTGCATCCAGCACAGCCGGTTGGTCAGCGCCGAATGGCGGTTACCCGCACCTTTGGGTTGGCCGGTGGAGCCCGAGGTGTAGATCACATAGGCGAGGTTTTCGCCATCGACGACGACCTGCGGATTCCGCTCGGCGTAGGCCTGCAACCCCTCATCGCCCTGCTCCAGCACCAGGCTGTGCAAGCCCGTTGGAATCGGCAGTTGCTCCAGCAAATGCGCCTGGGTCAACAACAGCTTCACGTCGCTGTCTTGCAGCATGTAGGCCAATCGATCGCGGGGGTATTCCGGGTCCAGCGGCACATAAGCGCCACCTGCCTTGAGTACAGCCAGCAGGCCAACGACCATTTCAATCGAACGCTCAACCGCCAGCCCCACGAGGACATCCGGCCCCACGCCGGCCGCCATCAGGCGATGCGCCAGGCGGTTTGCCCGGCGGTTAAGCGCGGAGTAACTCAACACCTGCCCGGCAAATACCAGCGCCGGTGCGTCCGGCGTGCGCACCACCTGGGCTTCGATCAACTGATGCACCGCGAGGTGCAGCGGGTAGTCCGTGGCCGTGTCGTTCCAGGCATACAGGACCGTTTCGCGCTCGGAACTGGCCAGCGAAGGCAACGTTGCCAGACGCTGGTCGCCGTCCATTGCCAATGCCTGCAACACCTGCTGGAAGTGCTCGGCCAACCGTTGGATATGCGCCGCGCTGAATGCCTGGCGGTCGTAATTGAACTCCAGGCCAAGGGTTTCACCGATGCCCAGCAGGACGGTCAACGGGTAATGAGTTTGCTCCAGGCTGTGGACGGCGCCAAACGTGAGCCCCGAAGGTGCGCCCTGCTCCAGCGCTTCGGACACTGGGTAGTTCTCAAACACCAGAATGCTGTCGAACAGCGCCTCGCCACCCAGCCCGGCCCAACGCTGGATCTCGAACAGCGGCGTATGCTCCTGCTCACGCAAGCGCACGTTCTGCGCCTGGATCTGCTGCAGCCACTGGCTGACCGTCATCTGTGCATCCGGCGTGGCCACCACGGGCAAGGTGTTGATGAACAGACCGACCTGTTGTTCGATACCGCGCAATTGCGCCGGACGGCCTGCCACAGTGGCGCCGAACGCCACGGTGGACTGCCCGGTGTGATGCTGCAAAAGCAGCAGCCAGGCGCTTTGCACCAACGTATTGAGGGTGACTTTACTGCGCTGGGCGAAGGCCTTGAGCTGAGCGGTCTGGCTGGCGTCCAGGTTCAGACGATGCTCGCCGTTGACCGCCAGCGCCTCGCTTTGCGCAGCTTGTAGGCCACGGGCCAGGCGGGTTGGCTCTTGCAGGTTGAGCAGTTGCTCTTTCCAGAATGCCTCGCTGACCGACTTGTCCTGTGCCTGCAGCCAGGCAATGTAATCGCGGTAACGCCCGATGGGCACACGCAGCGGTTCACCGGCATAATGTTGCAACACCTCGCCAAACAACTGCGAACCACTCCAGCCGTCCATCACGATGTGGTGGTTGGTGTAGATCAAGTGATAACGGGACGCCCCCGTACGGACCACCGTCAGGCTCAGCAACGGCGCCTGTTCCAGCACAAACCCCTGGGCCCGCGCCGACTCGGCCAGGCTATCGAGTGCCACACTGCTGTCAGGACGACCTTGCCAGTCCTGCTCGGCGAACGGCATGTGCATCTGCTTGTAGACCACCTGCAAAGGCTGCTCAAGCTCGGTCTGCCAGAGAAAACCGCTGCGCAGGATCTCATGGCGGTCGACCGCCGCCTGCCAGGCCTGGCGGAAGCGCGGTACATCCAGGCCCTCGACATCGATGCGCATCTGGTTGATGTAGTCACCCGAGCCTTCGCCGTAAAGCGATTGGAACAACATGCCTTGCTGCATCGGCGACAGCGGGTAGACGTCTTCGATATCAGCCACCGTCACCGGCAAGCTGTCCAGTTGCGCCTGGGACAAGCGCGCCAACGGGAAGTCCGAGGGCGTGACACCCCGGTTGACGCCACAGTGCTCGATCAACGCCTTGAGTTCCGCCGCGTAGTCATCCGCCAGGCGCTGTACGGTCGCTTCATCGAACATCTGCTGGCTGAAGCTCCAGTTCAACTTCAATTCGCCGGCGTAGACCTGGCCGTTGATTTCCAACCAGTTACCCAGCGGTGCCCCGGCACTCTGCTCAGAACCACTGCCATCACCGGAGGGGACGAACAAGCCTTCTTGTTCGCCGCCGTCAAAACTGCCGTCGAATTGCCCCAGGTAGTTGAAGGTGATGCGTGGGCGCGGCAGTTCACTCAGGGCCTGTTGAGCCTCGGCATTCCCCAGGTAACGCAGGGCACCAAAGCCCAGGCCCTTGTCGGGAATCGCGCGCAGTTGCTCCTTGATCTGCTTGAGGGAGCCGGCCAACGAATCGGTCGGCATCAGCTTCACCGGGTAGAGGCTGGTGAACCAGCCGACGGTACGGGTCAGGTCGATCTCGTCGAACAGGTCTTCACGGCCATGGCCTTCCAGGCGAATCAACATCGACGCGTCACCGGTCCAGCGCACAACGACGCGCGCCAGCGCGGTCAGCAACAGGTCATTGATCTGGGTGCGGTAAGCACTGGGGGCGTCCTGCAACAGACGCCGCGTGAAGGCCTGATCCAGATGGGTGGTCACACTCAGCGCATGCCGGTTGCTCAAGCTGGCCTTTGGATCGGCCCCCGGCAGGCCGGTGGGGCTGCCTTGCAACTGCGTCTGCCACCAGGCCAGTTCCTGCGCCAGTGCGGCGCTGCGTGCATAGGTTTGCAGACGCTCGGCCCAGGCACGGGTCGCGCTGGTCTTGGCGGGCAACACGACCGTGGCACCTTGGGCAAGCTGACGGTAAGCCGTTTGCAGGTCTTCCAGCAGGATGCGCCAGGACACACCGTCCACCACCAAGTGATGAATCACCAGCAGCAAGCGCTGGGAGCCGTCGGCCAGGTCGACGAGCACTGCACGCAGCAGCGGCCCTTCGCTCAGGTCGAGGCTGCGCTGGGCTTCCTCACCCAGGGCCTCCAACTCTTCGACCGCATTCAAGGTGGTCTGCCACAGGACCTGCTCGGCCTGATGCTGCTGCGGCCCGCGATACGCCGCGCTCCAGCCTGCCGCGCCCTGGACGAATCCGATGCGCAGGGCGTCGTGATGCACGATCAAGGCCTGCAGCGCCGTCACCAGCAGCGGCGCCTGCAACGCCTGGTGTGGCTTTAGCACCACCGACTGGTTCCAGTGGTGACGCTGGGGGATGTCATCGCCAAAAAACGCCTGCTGGACGGGTAGCAACAACAACTCGCCGGTCAATGCCGACTGATCCATCACCACCGCGCCCTCGCCTTCCCGGGCCACGGCCGCCAGGCTCTGGACCGTCTGGTGCTGGAACAGATCCTTGGGCGTGAAGCGCACACCGGCCTGGCGGGCACGGCTGACCACCTGGATCGAGATGATCGAGTCACCACCCAATTCGAAAAAGTTATCGTGCAAACCGACACGTGGCAGACGCAGCACGTCGGACCAGATCGCCGCGATCTTCTGCTCCAGCTCACTCTGTGGCGCCACGTACACCTGCTGCATCTGGCTGACATCCGGGCGCGGCAGCCCCTTGCGGTCGAGCTTGCCATTCGGCGTCAGCGGCATGCGCTCAAGGAACATCAGGTGCGAGGGCACCATATAGTCCGGCAAACGGGTTTTCAGGGCGCGACGCAAGGCTTCGCGGCAGGTCGACTGCGCCACTGCGTCGTTGACGAGCAAGGGGTCCAGCGGCACCACATAGGCGACCAGTTGCTTGCCGCTCGGCCCTTCCTGGGCCACCACCACGGTTTCGCCGACACTGTCCTGCTCGCGCAGGCGCGCTTCGATCTCGCCCAGTTCAATACGGAAGCCACGGATTTTCACCTGATGGTCGACGCGGCCGAGGTAATCCACCACGCCATCCGGGCGGCCACGGGTCAGGTCGCCGCTGCGATACACACGGCTGCCGGGCTTGCCGAACGGGTCCGGTACGAAGCGCTCGGCGGTCAGAGCCGGACGCTCCAGGTAACCCCGGGCTACGCCCTCGCCGCCCAGGTACAATTCACCGGCCACGCCGATAGGTTGCAGGTTGAGGTGTGCGTCCAGCACATAGCCGCTGCGGTTACCCAGCAATGTACCGATCGGTGCGTAGACGGCACCGCAGGGATCGCCCTGGCGCGCTTTCCACAGCAACGGCGTGACCACGGTTTCGGTCGGGCCGTAGCCGTTGAACAGGTAAGTCGGCTTGAGCGCGCGCCAGGCCAGGTCGTAGCTGGCTTGGGCAACGGCATCACCACCGAAGCAGTACACGCGCACCTTCGGTGGGTTGCCGTCCCGCTCGGCATGCTCGGCCAACTGTTGCAGGTACACCGGCGGGAACACCGCCATGGTCACGTTGTGACGGTGCATTTGCTGGTAGGTGTATTCCGGCAGCCACAGGCTGTCATCGCGGATCAACACACTGGCGCCGTTGATCAGCGGGTGCATCCAGCCTTCGTGGGAGCCGTCGAAGGCGAACGACATGAAGTGCAGTTCGCAATCGGCGGGCGAGGTTTCATAACGCTCGCCGGTGGCAATGATATGGGCTACCAGTGGACCGTGGGACACCGCCACGCCTTTGGGCATACCGGTGGAGCCGGAGGTGTAGATCACGTAGGCCAGGTTGTCGCCATCCAGCGCCACCTCGGGTGCGGTGTCGTCGTCAGTGGACCAGGCTTGCGTCTGGTCCACGGCAAGGGCTTCCAGGCCGTCTGGAATCGGTAAGCGCTGTTGCACTGCCGAATGGGTCAACAGCAATCGGGCGCGACTGTCCTGCATCATGTACAGCAGGCGATCACGCGGGTATTCGATGTCCAGTGGCACGTAGACACCACCGGCTTTCATCACCGCGAGGAACGCCACCATGATCTCGGCGCTGCGCGGCATGGCAATCGCCACGCGCACTTCGGGACCGACACCACGGGCGATCAAGGCATGGGCCAGGCGGTTGGCCTGGCGGTCCAGCTCGCCGTAAGTCAGCTGTTGCTCGCCAAATTTCACCGCCACCGCCTCAGGGGTTTCCCCGGCACGGTCGGCCACCAACTCGTGGACCAGGCGCTTGGCCGAGAAGCCGGCGTCGCTCTGGTTCCACAGTTGAAGAATCTGTTGCCGTTCGGCGTTGTCCAGCAGGTTTAATTGGCTGATATTCTGCCGTGGGTCGGCAACCATGCCTTGCAACAGGTTCTGCCAGTGTCGCGCCATGCGTTGCACGGTACTGGCCTCAAACAGGTCCTGGGCATAGCCGAGCGTCGCCCAGATACCTTCGGTGGATTCCTGGATATCCAGGTCCAAGTCGAAATGCGCCGTTTTGCTTTCCCATTCCAGCCCTTCTACCGAAAGATTCGGCAGTTGCTGCTGAACCTGAGCCTGGCCCACGTCGGTCTGGTGGTTGAACATCACTTGGAACAACGGGTTGTGGCTCAGGCTGCGCTCGGGTTGCAGCGCTTCCACCAGTTGCTCGAAGGGCAGGTCCTGGTGGGCCTGGGCGTCCAGTGCCCGTTGCCGGGCCTGTTGCAACAGTTGCTCGACGCTCATCTGGCCGTGGAGATCGGCCTTGAGCACCTGGGTGTTGACGAAGAAGCCGATCAGACGCTCGGTCTCGCTGCGATTGCGGTTGGCGATCGGCACCCCGACACGGATCTCTTCCTGGCCACTGTAGCGATGCAGCAACGTCTGGAACGAGGCCAATAGCAGCATGAACAAGGTCACGTCCTGCTGCTTGGCCAGGGCCTTGAGGCTTTGGGTCAACGCGCCGGGCAGTTCGAATGCCAGGCGCGCGCCACGATGGCTTTGCACAGCCGGACGTGGGTGGTCGAACGGCAACGCCAACACGCTCTGCTCACCGCCTAGCATGTCGCGCCAATACGCCAGTTGACGGGCCTTCTCGCCCGCCTCCATCCAGTTGCGCTGCCATACGGCGTAGTCGGCGTACTGAATCGGCAGCGCCGGCCATTGCAACACCTGTCCCTGGCTGTAGGCAGCATAGAGTTGCACCAGTTCTTCAACCATCAGCTGCATCGACCAGCCATCGGACACGATGTGATGCTGCACCAATACCAATACATGTTCATCAGCGGCGATGCGCAGCAACGAAACCCGCAGCAAAGGCCCTTGTCCCAGATTGAAGGGTTGGGCTATTTCGGCCTCGACCCGCGCCTTGAGCTGTGCTTCCTGCACCTCGGCGTGCGCTATCTGCAACGACAGCTGCGGTGAAATGATTTGAACCGCGCGGTCGCGCTCCTGGCGCAAATGAGTGCGCAGGCTTTCATGCCGGGCCAGCAAGGTATCGAAACTGCGTTGCAGTGCACCCAGGTCAAGCTGCCCTTTCAAACGCAAGGCGCTGGGGATGTGGTACGCGGCGCTTTGCGGCTCCAGTTGCCATAAAAACCACTGGCGCTCCTGAGCGTAGGACAGCGGTAACGGCTGGTCCCGCCCTACCGGCAACAGCGCGGGCGCGGTCGGCGCGCCTGGGGCCTGGGTGGTCAGTGCGGCGACAAACCCCTCCAGGCGCGGCTGCTCGAACAGCAATTTGAGCGGCACTTCGCGCTGCAATGCCTGGCGAACGCGCGAGACCACCTGCATGGCCAGCAGCGAATGCCCGCCGAGCTCGAAGAAGTGGTGGGTCAGGCCCACACGCTCGACGCCAAGAATATCGGCCCAGATCGCCGCAACCTGCTGTTGCAGTGGCGTAATCGGTGCCTGCCAGGCCTGTTGCACCGCACTGCCATCGGGTTTGGGCAGCGCCTGGCGGTCAAGCTTGCCGTTGGGGTTCAACGGCATGCGGTCGAGGAAGATCAGGTGCGCAGGCACCATGTAATCGGGCAGTTGCTCACGCAAGGTGGCCTTGAGCGTTTCGCCCGCCGCCGCATGCTCGGCGGCGGACAACGGCTGGGCTGGCACAAGGTAAGCCACCAACTGGTTGTCGGCCGCCAGCAGGAAGGCTTCGCGCACGGCCTTCTGGGCCAACAGCAGCGCTTCGATCTCACCCAACTCGATTCGGAAACCGCGGATTTTGACCTGATGGTCGACGCGACCGACGTATTCGATCACCCCGTCGGCGCGATAACGCGCCAGGTCACCGGTGCGGTAAAGACGCTCGCCCAGGGTGCTGAACGGGTCGGCGACAAAACGCTCAGCGGTCAGGCTCGGGCGTTGCAGGTAATCACGGGCCAAGCCACTGGCACTGGCAATGTACAGCTCACCCACGGCGCCAACCGGCAACAGGTTAAGGTCACGGTCCAACACATACAGGCCACGCCCCGGCAACGCGCGGCCAATCGGGCTGGCAGTGGCGCCAATCACGGCGTTGTCATCGCTGCAATCGAGCACGCTGGACACCACCGTGGCCTCGGTCGGCCCGTACGTATTGAGCAGCCGTACATGCCCCAGCCCCGCGCGCCGCCACAGCACCGGGCCATCCAGCGGCATCGCTTCGCCGCCGATATGCACCTGGCGCAATGCGCCATAGGGCCGTGGCCCCGCTGCCAGGCAATCCTGCAGGAACAGTTTCCAATAGGCGGTGGGCAAGTCGGCCAGGGTGATGCCTTGGTCGATAATCTGCCGGTACAGGTCAGCGCCGTCCCACAACTGCGGCCCGCGCAACACGACCGTCGCGCCCAGGGTCAGGGCCGGGTACAGCTGCTCGACAAAACCATCGAAGTTCAGGGTCGCGAACTGCAGTACGCGGTCGTCCGCGACCAGGCGCGAATACTCGGCCGCGATACCGGCGAATTCGCTCAATGCCGCATGGCTGATGGCAACGCCTTTTGGCTTGCCGGTGGAGCCGGAGGTGTAGATGACATACGCCAGGCTGCGGGGCTCGAACACGGCAGGCGGGTTGTGCTCGGCACACTGCGCCAACTGCGCGTCGGCAACGTCGATGTCCAGCGCCGTCAGATCGGGCAGCAATGGCAAGCGGTCGCGCAGGTGGGATTGGGTCAACACCAGTCGCACACCACTGTCATCGAGCATATGCACCAGGCGTTCACGCGGGTATTCAGGGTCAAGCGGCACGTAGGCGCCACCCGCCTTGAGCACGGCCAACAGGCTGACCACCATGGCAAAGGAGCGCTCGACCGCGATCCCCACCAGAACTTCCGGGCCTACGCCCTGGGCGATCAGGTAGTGCGCCAGGCGATTGGCCTGGCGGTTCAGTTCACCGTAGCTGAGCGTTTGCTCATCCAAGGCCAGTGCCTGGCGCGCCGGATGTTCGCGGGCCTGCGCCTCGAACAACTGGTGCACGGCATGCGGTGCGGCGACGGTGGCGGGGGCATTCCAGTCCTTGAGCATCCGCTGTTGTTCGGGTGCATCGAGCATCGACAGCGCGCAAAGACGGCTGCGTGGTGCACTCACTGCCGCCTGGAGCAGGTTCTGCCAATGCTGCGCCAAGCGTTCGATGGTTGCGCTTTCGAACAGGTCGGTGGCGTAGGTCAGCGCCGCCCAGAGGCCTTCGGCGGACTCATGGGTGTCCAGGCTCAGGTCGAAATGCGTGGTCTGGCTCTCCCAATCCAGTTCCGCCACCCGCAGGCCAGGCAATTGCTGGCCATCGCGCCCGCCCTGGGCGTCGGTCTGGTGGTTGAACATCACTTGGAACAGCGGGTTATGGCTCAGGCTGCGTTCAGGTTGCAGCGCCACCACCAATTGTTCAAACGGCAAGTCCTGGTGCGCCTGGGCTTCCAGGGCGCGGCGCTTGGCCTGTTGCAGCAGTTCGGCGAAGCTCATCTGCCCGTCAAGGTCGGCCTTGAGCACTTGGGTGTTGACGAAAAAGCCGATCAGCCGCTCGGTTTCCACGCGGTTGCGGTTGGCATTCGGCACGCCGATGCGGATGTCCGACTGGCCGCTGTAGCGAAACAGCAGGGTCTGGAACGAGGCCAGCAACAGCATGAACGGGGTCACGCCTTCTTGCTGGGCCAGGCGCTTGATACCGGACACCAGGTCCGCCGGCAGATGCACCTGCAAGCTGGCGCCGCGATGGCTTTGCTGCGCCGGGCGCGGATGGTCGAGGGGTAATTCCAGCACCGGTTGCTCACCGCCCAGCAGGTCCTGCCAGTAGGCCAATTGACGGGCCTTCTCCCCGGCTTCCATCCAGCTGCGCTGCCACAGCGCGTAGTCGGCGTAGTGGATCGGCAAGCCCGGCAATTGCACATCCTGGCCTTGGCTGTGCGCGGCGTAGAACTGCACCAGCTCCTCGACCATGACCTGCATCGACCAGCCATCGGAAATAATGTGGTGCTGCACCATCACCAGCACATGCTCGTCTTCGGCCAGTTGCAGCAAGGTCACGCGCAACAACGGCCCCGCCTGCAAATCGAAAGGCCGGGCTATCTCGGCTTCGATGCGCGCCATCAATTGGTGTTCGTCGGCAACGTCCTGCTGTATCTCGATGCGCGCCTCGGGCGCTACGTTTTGCAGCAGGCGCTCGCCGTCCTGTACCAGGCGTGTGCGCAGGCTTTCATGGCGGACCAGCAGGCTGTCGAACGCGCGTTGCAGGGCCGCCAGGTCCAGTCGGCCCTGCAGACGTAGTGCGCCGGGAATATGATAAGTGGCGCTGTCCGGGTCCAGTTGCCAGAGAAACCACTGGCGTTCCTGGGCGTAGGACAGCGGCAGGTGTTGGCCGTCCTCGCGGATCGAGGCAATCGGCAGTTGGGCGAAGCTCATGCCGCGGCTTTGCAGGCGCTGGTAAAACTGCTGGCGCTGTTCCAGAGGCAGGCGAAGAAAGCGCGAAACCAGATCGATGTTAGGGTTGGAAAGCATGGGTCAAATCGCCTCTAGTTCGCTCAAAAAGTCACGAAGATCATCAAAGTCTTCCGCGCTGCCGGCACGGAAGGTGGCAGCGGCCTGCACGTAGGCACGCAGGGTTTCGGTCTGGAACACTTCTACCAGGGGCACTTCCAGGCCCAGTTCGGCCTGGACCCGCGAGGTGATCTGAATCGCCAGCAGGGAATGGCCGCCCACCTCGAAGAAGTTGTCGTTCAGGCCGACTTGCGGCAGGCGCAGGACATCGGCCCAGATCGCGGCGATCTGTTGTTCCAGCTCGGTTTCGGGGGCCACATAGGCCTGTTGCAACAGGCTCGCATCCGGCTCGGGCAGGCCCTTGCGGTCGAGCTTGCCGTTGGGGGTCAACGGCATTTGCGCCAGGAACATGAAATGCGTCGGCACCATGTAGTCCGGCAGACGGGTTTTCAGGGCGCGGCGCAGAACGTCGCGCAACTCGGTTTCGTTGGCCAGGTTGCCGCCTTCCGGCACCACATAAGCCACCAGGTGTTTGCCGGTCGGGCCGTCCTGGGCGACCACTACGGTTTCACCGACATTGTCCTGCTCACGCAGGCGCGCTTCGATTTCGCCCAGTTCGATACGGAAACCACGGATTTTCACCTGATGGTCGACGCGGCCGAGGTAGTCCACCACGCCATCCGGACGCCCACGGGTCAGGTCACCGCTGCGGTACACACGGCTGCCCGGCTTGCCGAATGGGTCCGGCACGAAGCGCTCAGCCGTTAACGCCGGTCGCTCCAGATAACCCCGCGCTACGCCCTCGCCGCCCAGGTACAGCTCGCCGGCCACGCCGATAGGTTGCAGGTTGAGGTGTGCGTCCAGCACATAGCCGCTGCGGTTACCCAGCAATGTACCGATCGGTGCGTAGACGGCACCGCATGGGTCATCACGGCGGGCTTTCCACAGCAACGGCGTGACCACGGTTTCCGTCGGGCCGTAGCCGTTGAACAGGTAAGTGGGTTTGAGCGCGCGCCAGGCCAGGTCGTAGCTGGCTTGGGCAACGGCATCACCCCCGAAGCAGTACACGCGCACCTTCGGTGGGTTGCCGTCACGCTCGGCATGCTCGGCCAACTGTTGCAGGTACACCGGCGGGAACACCGCCATGGTCACGTTGTGACGGTGCATTTGCTGGTAGGTGTATTCCGGCAGCCACAGGCTGTCATCGCGGATCAACACACTGGCGCCGTTGATCAGCGGGTGCATCCAGCCTTCGTGGGAGCCGTCGAAGGCGAACGACATGAAGTGCAGTTCGCAATCGGCGGGCGAGGTTTCATAACGCTCGCCGGTGGCAATGATATGGGCTACCAGTGGACCGTGGGACACCGCCACGCCCTTGGGCATGCCGGTGGAGCCGGAGGTGTAGATCACATAGGCCAGGTTGTCGCCATCCAGCTTCACTTGAGGGTCAGTGTCGCTGAACCCCGCCCACTCCTCGGTGCGATCAATCGCCAGGCTGTCCAGCCCCTCGGGAATCGGCAGTTGCTGCAAGGCGCTGGTGTGGGTCAGCAGCAACCGGGCACGGCTGTCCTGCATCATGTACAGCAGGCGGTCACGCGGGTATTCGATATCCAGTGGCACGTACACGCCACCGGCTTTCATCACCGCGAGGAACGCCACCATGATCTCGGCACTGCGCGGCATGGCAATTGCCACGCGCACTTCCGGGCCGACACCACGGGCGATCAGCGCATGGGCCAGGCGGTTGGCCTGGCGGTCCAATTCACCGTAGCTCAGGGTTTGCGTGTCGAACTTCACCGCGACTGCATCCGGGTTTTCCCGGGCACGGTCGGCTACCAATTCGTGCACCAGCCGCTCGGCCGAGAAGCCGGCGTCAGTCTGGTTCCACAACCGAAGGATGTGTTGTTGCTCATCCTCGCCCAGCAGGTTGAGTTGGCTGATGGGTTGCTGTTGATCGGCAACCATTGCCTGCAAGAGGTTCTGCCAGTGGCCGGCCATGCGTTCAATCGTGGCAGGGGCAAACAGGTCTGTGGCGTAGCTCAGGGAGGCACGCAGCGTCGCCTGGCTTTCCTCCACATCCAGCGCCAGGTCGAATTGCGCCACGCCTTCATCCCAGCTCAGCACCTCGACATCCAGTTCGGTGAGGCGCTGCAGGTGGTTATTGGCTGACGTCACACGATGGTTGAACAGCACCTGGAACAGCGGGCTCAGGCTCATGCTGCGCTCAGGCTGCAAGGCTTCCACCAATTGCTCGAACGGCAAGTCCTGATGGGCCTGGGCCTCCAGGGAACGCCGGCGCACTTGCTGCAACAGTTGCACAACGCTCATCTGCCCATGGATATCGGCCTTGAGCACCTGGGTGTTGACGAAAAAGCCGATCAGCCCTTCGGTTTCCAGGCGATTGCGGTTGGCTATCGGCACGCCGACGCGCACGTCTTCCTGGCCGCTGTAGCGGTGCAGCAACGCCTGGTAGGATGCCAGCAATACCATCGGCAAGGTGATCTCGGCGTTCTGCGCCAACTGACGCAGGCCGCTCAGAAGCTCAGGGTGCAGCTCGATGCCCAGGCGTGCGCCACGCTGGCTCTGTACCGCCGGACGCAAGTAGTCGAAAGGCAGCTCCAGCACCGGCTGTACGCCACCCAGCTGGGCCTGCCAGTACGCCAGTTGACGAGCCTTCTCACCGGCCTCCATCCAGTTGCGCTGCCACAGGGCGTAATCGACGTATTGGATCGGCAAGGCGGGCAAGTCG
This sequence comes from Pseudomonas sp. EA_65y_Pfl1_P113, assembly GCF_963970525.1. Taxonomy (NCBI): domain Bacteria; kingdom Pseudomonadati; phylum Pseudomonadota; class Gammaproteobacteria; order Pseudomonadales; family Pseudomonadaceae; genus Pseudomonas; species Pseudomonas sp. EA_65y_Pfl1_P113. Next base: position 118,910 of record NZ_CAXAQM010000009.1, on the reverse strand, counting down.
GGCATCCGCCCCTGGTTGAAGGTAGCGTACAAATGGACCAGTTCCTCGACCATCAATTGCATCGACCAGCCATCGGAGACGATATGGTGCTGCACCAGCACCAGTACGTGGTCATCAACAGCCAGACGCAGCAACTTGGCCCGCAGTAGTGGCCCGCGCAGCAGGTCGAATGGCTGCGCAACCACTTCTGCGACCCGCGCCTTGAGGCCATCTTCCTCGGTGCCGAGCAGGCTGATCTCAATCAGGCCCGAGTCTTCAATCACCTGCACCGCGCCGCCAGCGTCCTGGCGCACATGGGTGCGCAGACTTTCATGGCGTGCCAGCAAGGTGTCAAAACTGCATTGCAGAGCAGGCAGGTCGAGCAGCCCTTTCAAACGTAATGCGCTGGGGATGTGATACGCCGTGCTTTGCGGGTCCAGTTGCCAGAGAAACCATTGGCGCTCCTGGGCATAGGACAACGGCAGCGGTTGACTGCGGTCAGCCTTGAGCAACGCAGGAGCAACCACGCCCTCCTCGCCCAGCGCCCGAACGAAGTCCTCCAACCGCGGATGTTCGAACAGGGTCTTGAGCGCCACTTCCAGCGCCAGCACCTGGCGAACCCGCGAGACAACACGGGTGGCCAGCAGCGAATGCCCGCCGAGCTCGAAGAAGTGATCGTCAAGGCCGACCTGCGGCAGCTCCAGCACCTCGGCCCAGATCGCCGCGACCTGCTGTTCACGCAGTGTGACTGGCGCCACATGGCCTTTGCTCAAACGCGCAGCGTCCACTGCCGGCAAAGCCTTACGGTCGAGCTTGCCGTTGGGGGTCAGGGGCAGGCTGTCGAGGAACACCAGGTGCGCCGGCAGCATGTAGTCCGGCAGGCGCTCGCGCAGGGCCGCCTTGTAGGCCTCTACCGTGTCGGGTACCGAGCTGACCAGGTAAGCGATCAAGCGGTCGTTATCGGCCAGAACCACGGCTTCGCGCACGCCGGCATGCTCGCGCAAACAGGCTTCGATTTCGCCGAGTTCAATGCGGAACCCGCGCACCTTGACCTGATGGTCGACGCGGCCAATGTATTCCACCGCGCCATCTGCACGGTAGCGGGCCAGGTCGCCAGTACGGTAGAGGCGCTCCCCTGGCGCACCATACGGGTTGGGCACAAAGCGCTCGGCCGTCAGCGCGGGGCGCTCGTGGTAACCACGGGCCAGGCCGACACCGCCGATCAGCAGTTCACCAGCAGCGCCCACCGGGCTTGGTGTCAACCCGGCAGTGAGGATAAAGAACGTGGTGTTGGCGATAGGTCGCCCGACAAAAGGCTGTGCGTCGTGCAGACGATGGGCCGCCGACCAGATGGTGGTCTCGGTGGGACCATAAAGGTTCCACAGCGGACCTTGCAGGTCGAGCATGCGCTGAGCCAGGTTCGCCGGCAGCGCTTCACCGCCGCACAGGCTCTTGATACCGTGCAGCAACCGGGCACGTGGGCTTTCCATCAGCATGCGCCAGGTCGAAGGCGTCGCTTGCAGCACGTTGGCGGACTGGCTGTGCACCAGGTCGATGATTGCTTCCGGGTCGAGGGCCAGTTCCTGGCCGCTCAGCAGTACCATGGCACCCACCGTCAGGGGCACGTACAGTTCCAAGGCGAAGATATCGAACGAGAAGGTGGTCAGTGACAACATCCGTGCGTCAATGCCGAAGTCCAGAGTATCGGCCATGCCGCAGGTAAAGCTGCACAGCGCCCGGTGGCGTACCATCACACCCTTGGGCTTGCCGGTGGAACCGGAGGTGTAGATCACATAGGCCAGGTGTTCCGGCGTGACCTCGACCTGCGGGTTGTGCTCGGCAGCGTCGGCGGCGTCGACCATCAATACCTGCACACAGTGCCGGTGCGCCAGGTGACCGATCAAGTGTGGCTGGGTCAGCAGGACCTGTGCGCGGCTGTCTTCGAGCATGAAAGCCAGGCGATCCGCCGGGAATTGCGGATCAAGCGGCACATAGGCGCCACCTGCCTTGAGCGTCGCCAGCAGGCCGACCACCATGTCCAGAGAGCGCTCGACATGCACCGCCACCAATACGTCCGGACCCACACCCGCCGCGATCAAGCGATGGGCCAGGCGGTTGGCGCGACGGTTGAGTTCATCGTAGCTCAGGGCTTGACCATTGAATTGCAGCGCCAGGGCGTGTGGTTGTGCCAGGGCCCGGGCTTCGAACAACTGATGCACACAACGCTCGCGGGGGTAGTCGACGGCGGTGTCGTTCCAGGTTTCGAGCATCTGCTGCCACTGCGGCGCACTGAGCATCATCAGCTCATCAACGGCCTGGGACGCATCGCGCACCACGGCGCACAATAGGTTTTGCCAATGTTCGGCCAGGCGCTCGACAGTTGCTGCGTCAAACAGGTCGGTGGCGTAGGTCAGAGATGCCCACAAGCCTTCGGCGGATTCTTCGGTCTCCAGGCTCAGGTCGAACTGGGTGCTGTGCCCCGACCAATCCACCGGTTGCAACGCCAGGCCAGGCAATTGCACCGGGGCTGCCCGCAAGCTGTCCTGATGGTTGAACATCACCTGAAACAACGGATTGTGACTGAGGCTGCGCTGCGGTTGCAGGGCTTCCACCAACTGTTCGAACGGCAGTTCCTGATGGGCATGAGCCTCCAGGGCACGCTGCCTGGCCTGGACGAGTAATTGATCAAACGCCATCTGCCCTTGCATGTCAGCCTGCAACACCTGGGTGTTAACGAAGAAGCCGAGCAGACGCTCGGTTTCCAAGCGATTGCGGTTGGCGATCGGTACGCCCACGCGGATCTGCGACTGGCCGCTGTAGCGATGCAGCAACACTTGGAAAGACGCCAGCAGCAGCACGAACAACGTCACACCCTGGCGCAGGGCCAAGGCCTTGAGGTCGGCCACCAGCGCATTGTCCAAATGCACTTGCCTGCGTGCGCCACGGTGGCTTTGCACCGCCGGGCGCGGGTGATCCAGCGGCAGTTCAAGCACCGGATGCTCCATCCCCAGGCGCATGCGCCAGTAATCGAGTTGACGCTGTTTTTCACCGGCGGCCATCCAGTCGCGTTGCCACTGCGCGTAGTCGGCATACTGGATCGGCAACCCAGGCAACCGGGGTTGCCCCGCATAGAGCGCCACCAACTCGTCGACCATTACTTGCATCGACCAACCATCGGAAATGATGTGGTGCTGGGTAATCACCAGCACATGGTGCTCCGGCTCAACTCGGAGCAATTTGACGCGCATCAGCGGGCCAGCGACCAGGTCAAAGGGACGCTGGATTTCCTGCGCCACCGCGTGCTCGATGGCCGAAGCGGCGACCCGTTGTTGTTCGATCGGCATCGGCAGGCTTGGGTGAATCACCTGCCAGGTGTGCTCACCGTCCTCCTCAAAGGTAGTGCGCAACGGTTCGTGGCGCTGCACCAGGGCCTGGAGCGCCTGCTCCAGTGCCGCGACGTCCAAGCGCCCACGCAGGTGCAGCGCGCTCGGCACGTGGTAGGCGGCGCTGGTCGGGTCCAGTTGCCAAAGGAACCATTGACGTTCCTGTGCGAACGACAGTGCCAGCGGCTGATCACGCGTCACCGCCACCAGCGGCAGCGCAGTTGTCGCCTGCAACTCTGCGCAAACGCCTGCGAAGGCCTCCAATGTCGGTTGTTCGAACAAGGCCCGCAGCGGTACTTCCAGTTGCAGGTCATGGCGCACCCGGGAAATGACCTGGGTCGCCAGCAACGAGTGGCCGCCATGCTCGAAGAAGTGGTCGTTGAGCCCTACCTGCTCCACCTGCAACACGGCCTGCCAGATGGCGGCCAATTGGATTTGCAGGGGATTTTGCGGCACCACGTAGGCCTGGCGTGCCTGATTCAGGTCCGGTGTCGGCAGCGCACGACGGTCCAGCTTACCGTTGTTGTTCAACGGCAACGCATCGAGGATGACCCAATGCCCCGGCACCATGTAGTCCGGCAACGACTGGCGCAAATTGTTCGCCAATGCGGACGCTTCCAACGCTTGCCCTTTAACGGGTACCACGTAGGCCACCAATTGCGTGCCTGTCGCGCTCGACTGCGCGATGACGGCGGCTTCACGCAACTGCGGCAAGGCTTGCAGGCTGGCTTCGATCTCGCCCATTTCAACCCGGAAACCGCGGACCTTCACTTGATGATCGATGCGTCCGACGTACTCAAGCGCACCCGCCTCGGTGTAACGGGCCAGGTCGCCGCTGCGGTAGAGACGCGCACCAGGCACGGCGGAGAACGGGTCTGGCAGGAAGCGCTCGGCAGTCAGCGCCGGGCGGTCGAAGTAGCATTGGGCCAAACCGTATTGGGCGCCGATGCACAACTCGCCCACACCCTCGGTGGCCAGCAATTCAAAACCACTGTCCAGCACATACAAGGAGCGACCTTCGATCGCCCGGCCAATCGGCACACCAAACGCATCGCTGGCGTCCGCCAACTGGCAGTCATGCACACTGGACACCACGGTCGCTTCGGTGGGCCCGTAGGTGTTGACCAGGCGCACGTCGCCCAGACCGGCCGCGTACCAGGCGCGCAGCCCTTCCACTGACATCGCCTCGCCGCCCACGTGCACTTGGCGCAGGTTGCCCAGGGGGCGCGGGTCGAGGGAGCACTCCTTGGCGAGCAAATACCAGTAGGCGGCCGGCAGGTCCGCGAGGGTTACGCCCTGCTGCACGATCTCTCGAGCCAACTGCCCAGCGTCCCACAGCTCATCACCACGCATGATCAACGCCGCGCCCACGCACAGCGGCGGGTAACATTGCTCGACAAAGCCGTCGAAGCTGAACGTGGCGAATTGCAGCACGCGGTCTGCCGCGCTCAAGCTGCTGTAGACCTCGGCGCTGTCGCAGAACTGGCCAAGGGCGGCATGGTCGATGGCCACGCCCTTGGGCAGCCCGGTGGAGCCCGAGGTGTAGATCACATACGCCAGGTCGGCGGCTGCGGCGTGGTTGGCGGGATTGGTGGACGGGTAGCGTGCCAGTTCTTCGCCGGACGCGGTGAACTCCTCGCGCACCAGCCCTTGGGGCAACGGTAGGTCGGCCAGCAGCCCGGTCTCGCTGAGCAGCAGGTCGAGCCGGCTGTCAGTCAGCATGTAGGCAAGGCGTTCGCCAGGATAGTTCGGGTCCAGCGGCACGTAGGCGGCGCCGCTCTTGAGCACCGCCAGCAGGCTGACGATCAACTGTGGACCACGTCGTGCGGCCAGGCCGACGCGCCGGCCTGGGCCAACGCCCAGTTCCAGCAGGCGATGGGCAAGACGGTTGGCGCGATCATTGAGTTGGGCGTAGCTCAGGCGTGTATCGCTCGCCTGCACTGCCAGCGCGTCGGGTGTGACGTCGGCCTGGGCAGCAATGCGTTCGTGCACGCGCAGATGACGCTGGGCCGCGCTAGGCGACTGGCTCAGGGCAAGGATGTCGCGCCGTGCAGCTGGGTCGAGCAGACGCAGGCTGCCGACGGGCGCCTGAGCATCAGCCAGCATCTGCACCAGCAGGTGACGCAGGTTGCGGCTTAATTGAGCGACCTGCCGAGCGCTGAAGCGCGCCTGGTCATAGCCGAACTCCAGGCGCAGGCAACTGCCCAGCTCAATGCCCAAAGTCAGCGGATAATGGGTCTGCTCATGGTTATGCAGACGACCGAACGTCAGACCGGCAGGCGCGCCCTGCTTCAAGACGTCCGCCACCGGGAAGTTCTCGAACACCAACAAGCTGTCGAACAGCGCCGCCCCCTGCTGGCCCGCCCAACCCTGGATGTCATAGAGCGGCACATGTTCGTGGTCGCGCAGGCTCAGGTTGAGGGCTTGCAGCTCGCTCAGCCAGTCGGCCACCGCCTGGGTCGGCGCGGCGGCGCTGACAATGGGCAGCGTATTGATGAACAGGCCCAGTTGCTGTTCGAGCCCCGGCAACGGCGCCGAGCGGCCGGCGACGGTAGCACCGAACGCCACGCACGCCTGGCCGGTGTAGCGTTGCAGCAACAGGCTCCAGGCCCCTTGCAGCAGCGTGTTGAGGGTGACTTTCTGATGGCGGGCAAACTCGCCGAGGGCGCGGGTAAAGTCGCTGTCCAGCACCACATGATGGTCTGACATGCCCTTGCCGTCGGCCGGCACACGCAGGGCTTGCGCCAGCAAAGTCGGTGCCTGCAACGGCGCCAGACTGGCTTTCCAGAATGCCTCGCCCGACGCTTGCTGTTGCAACCAGCCCAGGTAATCGCGGAACTGCCCTTGCGGTGCCGGCACGTTATGCCCGGCGTAATGGGCGATCACTTCGCCGAGCAACTGGGCGTTACTCCAACCGTCCATGAGGATGTGGTGGCTGGTGAAGATCAGGTGCCAGGCACGGCCGGCACCGCGCACCAGCATCAAGCGAAACAACGGCGCCGCATTCAGCGCAAAACCCTTCTCGCGCTCTGCGACAGCAAGCGCGTCAACGTCGGCGGCGACGTCTTCGATCACGTGCAACTGCACATCCACCTGGCGCTGGATCACTTGATGGGCACTGTCCAGGCCAAGCCAGTGGAAGCTGCTGCGCAGGATGTCATGACGGTCCAGCGCGGCTTGCCAGGCACGGCCGAACGCCAGCAGGTCGAGGCCTTCGATATCCAGGCGCAACTGGTTGATATAAGCCTCTGCCTCGGGCTCGTACAAGGTGTGGAACAACATGCCCTGCTGCATGGGCGACAACGGGTAGACATCGGCAATGGCTGGCCCCGCGATAGGCAAGCCGTCGAGTTGCAATTGGGTCAGGCGCGCCAGCGGGAAGTCCGAGGGTGTGACCTGCCCCGTGGGCGTGGTGCAGCAGTGTTCGATCAGGGCCTGGAGTTCAGCCGCGTAATCATCCGCCAGGCGCTGAACAGTCGCCACCTCGAACATCTCACGACTAAACCCCCACCGCAGGGCCAATTCACCGCCGTACACCTGCCCTTCCACCGTCAACCAGTTGGCCAGCGGTGCCTCAGGGTCCTGGGCCTGACCGCTGCCCTGGTCAGCCGGAACGAACAGCGCCGCCTCGTTGAACTGGCGGTCGAACTGGCCCAAATAGTTGAAGGTGATGCGCGGTACGGCCAGGCCTGACAAGGCCTCGCGGGCGTCAGGTGCGCCGAGGTAGCGCAGCAGGCCATAGCCGATACCTTTGTGCGGCACGGCCCGCAGTTGCTCCTTCACCGACTTGATCGCCGCCGACAACTCACCCTCGGCCTGCAGGCGCACCGGGAACAGGCTGGTGAACCAACCCACGGTGCGGCTCAGGTCGAGCGTGTCGAACAGGTCTTCACGACCATGGCCTTCCAACTGGATCAGCGCGGCAGGCTGCTCGCTCCAGCGGCTGATGACGCGTGCCAGGGCGGTCAGCAGCAGGTCGTTGACCTGGGTGCGATAGGCCGCCGGGGCGTCTTGCAGGAGTTGGCGGGTGTGTTCGGCGCTGAGGCGGATTTCGAGTGTGGTGCCCAGGCGGTTTTGCAGGCCGCCCTGAGGGTTGTCGCAGAGCAGATCGGCGCTCGCGGTCTGTGCCTGCCAGTACGGCAGTTGCTCGTCCAGTGTCTGCGCATGGGCCTGCAACTGCTGCGCCCACTGCTGGTAGGCGCTGGTCTTGGCCGGCAGCGCGGCGTTGCGATAGGCCTGCTGCAGGTCTTCGAGCAGGATGCGCCACGACACGCCGTCCACTGCCAGGTGATGCACCACCAGCAGCAGACGCTGGGTGCCGTCGGTCATCGTTGCCAGGACGGCGCGCAACAGCGGGCCCTGTCCAAGATCGAGACTGCGTTGAGCTTCATCGCACAGTGCGGCCAACTGCGCCTCGTCAGAGACCTGTGACTGCCACAGTGACGCGCTCGTAACCGGCTCGGCATGAGCTTGCCGCCAACCGTCTGCCTGCTGCACAAACCGCAGGCGCAGGGCGTCGTGGTGATTGATCAGGCGGGTCAAGGCGGCGTCAAGGCGCACGGGGTCCAGCACTTCTCGCGAGGTCAGCAGCAACGACTGGTTCCAGTGCTGGCGTGCCGGGATCGCCTGCTCGAAAAAGCTGTGTTGCACGGGTGTGAGGAGTACCTCGCCGGTGACCGGCCCCTGGTCGATGACCGGCGCCTGCTCAAAGGTGGCCACCCGCGCCAGGCTGCGCACGCTCTGGTACTGGAACAGGTCTCGCGGGCTGAGGCGAATACCCGCCTGGCGCGCACGGCTGACTACCTGGATGGAGATGATCGAATCGCCGCCCAGCTCGAAGAAGTTGTCTTCCAGGCCGATCTGCGGCGTGCCGAGCACATCACTCCAGATCGCCGCCAAGGCTTTTTGCAGCTCATTTTCCGGCGCGACATAGGCCTGCTGTGGGGTGGCGTCCGGCAATGGCAAAGCTTTGCGGTCAAGCTTGCCGTTGGCAGTCACCGGCAACTTGTCCAGGGGCACCATGTGGGTGGGCACCATGTATTCCGGCAGGCTGCTGAGCAACCAGGCCTTGAGGTCGCGCGGCGCTGCGCCTTCCAACACCAGATAGGCCACCAACTGCTTGGCGCCCTGCACCAGCACCACGGCTTCACGCACCGATGGGTGCTGCATAAGGCGCGCCTCGATTTCACCCAGCTCGATCCGCAGGCCGCGCAACTTGACCTGGTGATCGAGGCGGCCAAGGTATTCGATTACCCCGTCGGCCCGCTGGCGCACGCGGTCGCCGGTGCGGTAAAGGCGTGCGCCTTCACCGAAGGGGCTCGGCACAAAACGCTCGGCGGTGAGCGCCGGCCGTCGATGGTAACTGCGCGCCAGGCCAGTGCCGCCCAAGTACAGCTCGCCGCTGACGCCAGTGGGAACAGGGTTGAGCTGGGCGTCGAGCACATAGGTGCCGAGGTTGGCGATGGGCCGGCCGATAGGCACGCTGTCGGCGCCTTCGTCGATGCAGGTCCAGTGGGTAACGTCGATGGCCGCTTCGGTCGGGCCGTAGAGATTGAACAACCCGGCCTGGGGCAATTTGGCGAACACTTGCAACTGCGCATCCAGCGGCAAGGCTTCACCGCTGCACACGATGCGTCGCAGGCTGTTGCAGGCTTGCACCCCCGGCTCATGGATAAACGCCTGGAGCATCGATGGCACGAAGTGCAAGGTGGTGATGCGGTGCTGCGCGATGGTCTCGATCAGGCGCGCTGGCTCACGGTGTTCACCGGGCGCGGCGACGACCAGCCGCGCGCCGGTCATCAACGGCCAGAAGAACTCCCACACCGACACGTCGAAACTGAACGGGGTTTTCTGCAGCACCGCATCGCTGGCGTCCAAGCCATAGGCCTGCTGCATCCAGCACAGCCTGTTGACCAGTGCTCGATGGCTGTTGCCGGCGCCCTTGGGCTTGCCGGTGGAGCCGGAGGTGTAGATCACGTAGGCCAGGTTCAGCGCATGCAGAGCGACGCTTGGCGACTGGCGACTGTAACCGTCGAGCCAGTCGGCAGGCTGGTCCAGCGCAATCACCTGGATGCCCTCGATTGGCAGCAACGGCAACAGGTCGCGCTGACTGAGCAGCAACTGGATGCCGCTGTCCTCGATCATGTAGGCCAGGCGTTCCCGGGGGTATTCCGGGTCCAGCGGGACGTAGGCGCCGCCGGCCTTGAGAATGGCGAGCAGGCCGACCACCATTTCGATCGAGCGCTCGACGCAGATCCCCACCAGCGCATCAGGGCCTACCCCCTTCTCGTGCAAGGCGTGAGCCCATTGGTTGGCGCGGGTATCGAGCTGGGCGTAGGTCAGCGTGGTCGCACCGAACACCAGCGCGGGTGCATCGGGTGTGGCGTGCGCCTGGTCTTCGATCAGTTGATGAATGCCGCGCTCGGTCGGGTATGCCTCGGCGGTCTGGTTCCACACGTTGACCCGCACGTGCCGTTCATCCGAAGCCAGCATCGGCAACTCACCGATGCGCTGCTCACCGTCGGCCACCATGGCTTGCAACAGACTGATCCAGTGCCCGGCCATGCGTTCGATGGTCGGCGCGTCGAACAGGTCGATGGCGTAGGTCATTGCGGCGTGCAGGGTGCCGGATTTCTCATAGGTGTCGAGGGTCAGGTCGAACTGGGTGGTGCGGCCTTGCCACTCCACCACTGCCAGCTCCAGACCCGAAGCGGTGCTGACGCTGGCAATATCGGCCACCACCGGCTGGTGGTTGTACATCACCTGGAACAGCGGCGTATGGCTCAGGCTGCGCTCGACCTTGAGGGCTTCCACCAGGCGCTCGAACGGCAACTCCTGATGGGCCTGGGCGTCCAGGGCATGCTCCTTGATGCTTTGCAGCAGCTCGGCAATACGGGTTTGCCCGGTCAGTTCGGTGCGCAGCACCTGGGTGTTGACGAAGAAGCCGATCAACCCTTCGACTTCAGTGCGGTTGCGGTTGGCAATGGGCACGCCAACGCGGATATCGCCCTGCCCGGTGTAGCGATGCAGCAGTACGTTAAAAGCGCCGAGCAACAGCATGAACAGGGTGACATTGTGTTTTTGCGCGCAAGTGCGCAGTTGTGTGGCCAACTGCGGGTCGATTGCGAAGTTATAGCGCGTGCCTTGGTAGCTCGGCATGGCCGGGCGTGGGCGGTCCGCGGGCAGTTCCAGCACAGGATGCTCATCGCCCAGGCGCGCCTGCCAGTAGTCCAGTTGGCGAGCCTGTTCGCCGGCCTCCAGCCAGCGGCGTTGCCACAGGGCGTAGTCGCTGTACTGGATCGGCAAGGCCGGCAATTGCGGGGTTTCATTACGCTCATGGGCGTCGTAGCAGCGGATGAATTCATCGATCAGCACGTTCATCGACCAGCCGTCAGAAACGATGTGGTGCAGGGTCAACAGCAATACGTGTTCCTGCGCATCGAGCTTGAGCAATTGCACGCGCAGCAACGGGCCGTTTTCCAGGTCGAACGGCAGCAGCGATTGACGGGTCGCCGCTTCGTTGACGGCCTGTTCGCGCTCGGCGGGGGCCAGGTTGCTCAGATCGAGCTGCTCGACGCTTAACGACGTTTGCGCCGCCACCTGCAACAGGCGCTCATCGGCCTGGCGCTGGAACACCGTGCGCAATGTTTCGTGGCGCGCGACCAGGCTGGCGAATGCCTGCTCCAGTGCGCCCAGGCTCAACGCACCCGTCAGACGCACCGCACCAGGCAGGTTGTAGGCGCCACCGGCAGGATCCAATTGCCACAGAAACCACATGCGCTGCTGCGCGTAGGACAGCGCCTCGCGATCCTCCACTTCCACCCCTGCCGGAATCGGAAACCGGGAAAAATCCACGCCTTCTTTCTGCAAGGCCTGCAGGAACAATTGGCGCTTTTCCAGGGGCAACCCGATAAACCGGCGAGCAAGTTTCAAGGAGTCTTCAGCATTCATTTCTTGGAGTCCGGAGCAATAGGCAGGAAGCACAAAGGCACGTCGTCCCTATAAAACGAACCGGAGAGGGAAAAATTAGCGGGGGATGGAAGGCGTGGCGCGAGGTGTCATCAGGGGTTACATCAATCTCAGGAAGACCACACAAACCCGAGCTAGCATTGACGGACACCACTTTTTGCAACTACATTTAGTTACACGCAGGGAACGCCGTGTCCAAAAATGAAAAGCTGCTCACCAAATTGCTCAACGAGCAAATGACATTTACTTGGCCCGAACGCGTCACGCTGCTGCGTCGGCTCGGCTACACACAGATTGAAGGGGCTGGAAGCCGCGTCAAATTCGACATCGGTGACCCCAGTGCAATGATCACCTTGCACAAGCCTCAGCCTGGCAACGAACTGAAACACTACATTCGGCGCCAGATCATCGAACAATTGAAATCAGGAGAACTGATTCAGTGAACAACCAACTGAAACACAAAGGCTACATCGGCTCTATTGAAGCCAGCCTCGAAGATAACTGCCTGTTCGGCAAGATTCTGTTCATCAAGGCGTTGGTGAGCTACGAAGGCAAGACCGTCGCCGAGTTGGACGCCGCATTTCGTGAGGCGGTGGACGACTATCTCACCACCTGCCAGACCCTTGGGCATACACCGGAGAAGCCTTGCAAAGGCTCCTTTAATGTCCGGGTCGGCCATGACCTGCACTTGGCGGCGGCCCTAGCGGCGACTCGCAAGAAAGTGACGCTCAATGACCTGACACGCCAGGCACTGAATGAATTTTTGCAGCACCACAGTGCAGATGATTGCCCGGCGATTGGCTAATTACCCCAATCGCCGACACCCCAACACCGCGCAACCCAGTACCACCGCCCCCGCCACCCATGCGACCCAGAACCCGCTGGTGGCGCCAAAGTGGTCGATCATCCAACCGGAACTGGCGGCGCCGATGGCCACGCCAATGCTGAGGCCGGTGATCAGCCAGGTCATGCCTTCGGTCAGGCGACTGACGGGCACGATCTGCTCTACCAGAGCCATGGCCACGATCAGGGTCGGCGCGAAGAACAGCCCGGAAATAAAGATCGCCACCGCAAGCCCAGGAATGTTGGTCACCAGCAACAATGGCAAGGTGGTCAACGCCGTAGCCACGCCACAGAACAGGAACTGCCGGGGCAACGGCGCCTTGAGTTTAAGGGTGCCAAACGCCAGCCCTGCCAGGCACGAGCCAATGGCGTACACCGACAGCACAATGCTCGCCGCCGCCGGCTGGCCCTGATGCTGGGCAAAGGCGACGCTGACCACATCCACCACGCCAACGATCACGCCCATGGCCAGCAGCAGGATCATCAGGATCAACACGGAGGGAGAAGCGATCAGCCAACGGCCGTGATGGTCCTGATGCTCATGCACAGGGGGTTCTGTCTCGCGTTGCAACACAAAGGTCGTGACGCCCACCGCCAGTAACAGCGCCGCCACCAACGGACCTGCTTCCGGGAACAGCACCACGCTCAGGCCCACCGAAATCGGCGGGCCGACGATGAAGCACACCTCATCCAGCACCGACTCCAGGGCGAACGCGGTTTGCAGCTTGGGCTGGCCGCGGTACAACTCGGTCCACCGCGCCCGCACCATGGCCGACATGTTTGGCATGCACCCGGCCAAGGCGGCAAACAGGAACAGCATCCAGTTCGGCGCCTGCAAGCGGGTGCACAGCAGCAACAACAGCAGCGCCCCGCCGCCGATCAGCGCGGCAATCGGCAGTACTCGCCCTTGGCTATGGCGGTCCACCAGCCTCGACACCTGCGGCGCGCAAAATGCCGTGGCCAAGGCAAATACCGCCGCCACCGAGCCCGCCAGACCATATCCGCCGTGTACCTGAGAGAGCATGGTGATCAAGCCAATGCCTGTCATCGATATCGGCATGCGCGCCAGCATACCCGCCAGCACAAAAGCTCGGGCGCCAGGGACCTGGAACAACTCGGCGTAAGGGTTTGCCATCCTGCTTGACCTCTTCCTGATTGCCCTGGAACTTGCTATCTGCAAGGCTCAAGGCAAAATACATACGGTGCGTATGTGTCAAATCATGCGTAACATACGCAGCGTATGTCAATCTTTCACTTGCCCATTGTGAGTCCTACCATGAGCCGAGCCCGTGCTGAAATGATCGAAGACACCCGCGCCCGGCTGATCGCCAGCGCGCGCCAGGCCTTCGCCTTACAAGGTTATGCCAACACATCGATGGATGATTTCACCGCCCGTGCTGGCCTGACCCGCGGTGCGTTGTACCACCACTTTGGTGACAAAAAAGGGCTATTGGCTGCTGTGGTTGCCCAACTCGACAGCGAGATGGACGCCAGCTTGCAGCGCATTTCGGATGAGGCCGCAGATCCATGGAGTGGTTTTTGCGAACGCTGCCGCGCCTACTTGCGCATGGCTCAGGAGGATGAAATACAGCGCATTGTGTTGCAGGATGCGCCAGCCGTATTGGGTGATACCGGCTCTCAGCAACAGTGTGTTGAATCATTGCGCCAACGGCTGGAGACCCTGATGCAGGCCGGTCTCATCCACCAGGCCCCGAGCGCCGCGCTGGCGCAATTGATCAATGGCAGCCTGGTCAACACCGCCCTATGGATCGCCCGCGATGAACACCCCGGCGAGCGACTGGAGCAGGGCTTGCAGGGCCTGGAGCTATTGCTGCGCGGCCTGTACCTCACACCAGCCGCTTGATCTGCTTATGCCGCCAGACCAACCGGTAATACGCGGCCTGCAATGCCAGCATTGCCAGGTAAGTCACCGGAAACGCCATCCACACCCCTTCCAGGCCGAAGTGGGCATTGAACAGGTAAGCGATCGGCAACTCGACGCAGAGCACGCAGAAGATCGAGATCGCGACCGGCATCAGCACCACGCCACTGGCGCGCATGATCCCGCCGATCACAGCCTGGAAGCCGAACACCAGGATGCTCCACAACATGATGTGCAGCAGGTGTTCGGCGTTGATCCGTGCCGCGTCGTCGGTGATGAACAGGCCGAGTAACCAGTGGGACAGCACATAACCCAGCACAATCAGGCCGCCGGTGAGGCAGGTGTTGATCAACAAGCCCGTGCGCAGGATCGGCCCGATGCGTTCCAGGCGCCCGGCGCCAATGGCCTGCGCACCGAGGATCGACGCGGTAATGGCAATCGACAGTGCCGGAAACTGCACATAGTTGACGATTTGTGTCACCGCGCCATACGCCGCCGTGGCCTGGGAGCCATGGCCGTTAACCAGGGCGAGAATGACCAATTCTGACAGCGACAGCACCACCATCTGTAAGCCGGTAGGCAGGCCTATGCGCAGGACCTTTCCTAAAATCACGCGGTCCAGGCGCAAGGCCGCGAGCAGTTCGCGATCCGGCGCCATCACATGGTTTTTATGGCGCAGGCGCAAGATCAAAAACAGCATTGCCAGGGCGTTGCCTACCAGTCCGGCATACACCGCGCTCTGGATACCCATCGGCGGCAAGCCGATCCAGCCGCGAATCAGCGCCGGGGTCAGCAGCAGGCCGACCAAGGTCGAGACCATCAGTGCCAGCAGCGGCGAAATCGTATCGCTGACGCCACGCAGCAATTGGGTGTAGAGAATGAACACCAGCAGCAACGGCATGATCAGCATCATTTTCTGGGCATATCCGACCGCATCGTCGAGCACATCAATCGGCGTGCCCAACGCCTGCAAGGCCGGGCGTGCAAACAGGCTGCCCAGCACCGCGGCGATCATTCCCACCAGCGCCCCCAGGGTCAGGGTGGCGCCGGTAATCGCCTTGACCATCCCTGTTTCCTGGGCGCCCCAGGCCTGGCCGATCAACACCGAGGCACCCGCCCCCAGGCCAATCACCAGGGCGATAAAGAAGAACACGATGGGAAACATCCCCGACACCGCTGCCAGCGCCTGCGTGCCGAGCATTTGACCGACGTAGATGCCATTGAGGGTGCCGGAAAAACTTTGCAGGAAGTTGGACAGCACCATCGGTGCCAGAAAGATCAGGTAGATCTGCCAAAGCGGACGTTGCAAAGGGCTTTGCATGAAAAACGGGGCCTCGGATGACTAAAGCGTGCGAAGGTTATACCGCAAGTGGATCCCATCTTCCTGTGCTTTCGGGTTCAATCACCTGGCAGGCAGTGCTACTCGCATTTCATCTGCAGGGGCGGGCGTGAAACGGCCCCGGCCCGAACGCAGGTATCACGTTGCGGGCCGGACACAATTATTCTTGCAGGCGCGTTGAAACACTCATCCAACTGGCGCGTGCCCATTTTTGAGTATCTCGTCGATGTTAGCCATATCGAAACGTTTGTCCTCGTAGCCCGCTCCTCCCTGGCTGTTAATGCCAATATCCAGCTCGCGCAAAAGCCCGGGACGGTTGAGCAGCTCAGTTGCAAGTTGCCGTGCTTCGGGGCTGAACGGACGACTCGATGGCGTTAGACCGGCCGCCTCCTTCAGTTCATTGACGCTGACGTATTGATCGTCTGCGCCGGCAGTAAACTGCCTGAAGTTATCCTTTATGCCCTGAATCAGGTCGTGGTTATCCATATTCCGGTACTTGTCCGACGAGTAAGCCAGGTCATCCCTGGAGAACGCCCCATCGAAGACGCCCATGCCGCTTTGATCGAGTTCCTTAAACACCTCACCACGCTCAAGCAGCTCATTGGCCAACGCCATCTCGGCCCCCGTGGCGGGCCGACCATCCAAGTGATAACCGCTGGAAACCGCATTGAGTGATTTGTCAGTGATCAAACCGGGGGAGTTCGGATCTTCAAATGAACTGAAACGAGCCAGTATCTTGTTGAGAAGCTCTTGCTTGCTGTCGTTCGCATAAGGACGCTCCCCCGACAGTGACATCGAGCCGTCCCATTGGTTTTTCGGCGCAGACATGGAGGGCTGTTGCCAATCGGCCTGAGGTGCATATTGGTTTTCCAGGCGCTGGCGCTGGATAACGCCGCTGTACCGCCCTGGGAATTCCCGCACGGGAGGTGCTTCCATCTGATCGACGTAAGCAACGATCTGGTCCGCGTCGCTCTGGCTGATCAATCCATCTGATGAACCGCCGTGGTTGATTCCGTCAAGCATGCCGTTCAATTCAGTCCGCTGGAGAATCTCCCTTGCCAAAAACGTCATCCGGTCATGAAACGGATCTCCGTTCAGTGGGCGATTAGCCGCGTGCAGAAGGGATTGCTGTGTCACAAACCCGCTGTCAGAACTCTGGAAGTATTCAAAGTTATCAGCGAAATCCCGAGCAACCACTGAGTTGGGTACACGCCAACCAGCCCTATCAGAAGCTGCCTTGGGTTGCTCGCAACGAGCGTTGAAATCACCGCAATAAGGGGTTTCCTGACGAAGATTTACATAGGACATAGCAAGACCTCAGATACTGGAATCGATAACAGCCAACCCAAATCGACTGCGCGCTGGATCAACATTCCATCTGTGGCCATGAGCGGAAAAACGGTTCCCGTGGACGGCTGGGGAAGGATCACGCAGGAGTGATAGGCAGCGAGCGTTTGTGCGCCGTCTTGCTGTACGCCCCTTCTACGATTGCCCTCACCCGCTCACTCACGGGTTCGCCCATGAGGTACGCATCGATCTCTGCGTAAGAGCAACCGTACGCGTGCTCATCCGGCTTACCCGGCGCCAGTTCCTCCAGGTCGGCCGTCGGATGCTTGTGCACCAGGTTATCAGGCGCGCCCAGTGCGCTGGCCAGCAGACGCACCTGGGTTTTGGTCAGGCCCGACAGCGGTGCCAGGTCGCAGGCGCCGTCGCCGAATTTGGTGAAAAAACCCATCAGTGCTTCCGCGCCATGGTCCGTACCGACCACCAGCCCATTGTGCAAATTGGCCACGGCGTATTGCGCGATCATCCGCGTGCGCGCCTTGACGTTGCCCTTGATGAAGTCAACATGGCTGGCGCTGGCGTCGGTAGCGGTCAGGCTGGCCATCAGGCCGTCAACACTGGCGGCGATGTTCAGCGTGTCGATATGGTCCGGGGTGATGAAATCCAGGGAAGCCTTGGCGTCGCTTTCATCGGCCTGGGTTTTATAGGGCAGGCGCATGGCGATAAAGCGCGCGGCGTAACCCTCGGCGCGCAGTTGTTCGACGGCCAATTGGCACAGACGGCCAGCCGTCAGCGAATCAACGCCGCCGCTGATGCCCAGCACCAGGGCCGTGCAGCCGGCGCTGCGCAAGGTGGTCTTGATGAAGCCGATGCGCCGTTGAATTTCCTTGGTTTCACCGCCCTTGACCAGTTGCCGATTGATGTTCAGTTCCTGCGCGATACGATTTTGCATGTCACACCTCCACGCTACCGACATTGAACACCTTTGCCGCGTACTGCAAAAACGAGGCGTCTTCGCAGACGTTCTTGATCGGGTCATCCGAGAACTTCACCACCGGTTCACCGTGCACCCGCACCAGTTTCATCACGATGCTCAGCGGTTCGACGCCTTCCACATCGCAGGCCAGGCGGGTGCCCATGCCGAAACCGAACTTGGCCTTGCCGCGCACGTGGCGCAATATCGGCAGGCATTTTTCGAAGTTCAGGCCATCGGAAAACATCAGGTCCTTGGTCATCGGGTCGATGCCCAGTTGCTTGTAGCGGGCCAGGACTTTGTCGGCCCAGACAATGGGGTCACCGGAGTCCTGGCGCAGCCCGTCATACAGTTTGGCGAAGTACAGGTCAAAATCCTTGAGGAAAAAGTCGGTGCTGATGGTGTCGGTCAAGGCAATACCCAAGCGGCCGCGGTATTCACGCACCCAGTTTTCCAGGCCGGCGTTCTGGCTTTCGCGCAGCCGGCCCAGCTGTTGGTGCACCATCATCCACTGGTGGGCCATGGTGCCGAGCAGCGGCAGGTCGAATTCGTAGGCCAGGTGCGCATTGCTGGTGCCGACGAACTGGCCGGGGAAGTCGCGGCGCATGATGTCGACCACTTCGCGCTGGGCTTTGAACGACAGGCGCCGGCGGGTGGAAAAATCGGAGACGCGCAAGTCGGCCAGCTCGTCGCGGCTGAGGTTTTTCTCCAGCCAGTCGAACTTCTGGTAGAGCTTGCGGGTGATGTCTTCCAGGGTCACGTCGGGGTATTTATCGCGGTTGCGCAGCTCGCTGACCAGCGCCAGTACCGGTTGCTCGAACATGATGCAATGCAGCATCGGGCCGACCACGCGGATGTTGAGTTGGCCGTCGACCTCACTGACGTGGATATAACGCAGGTTGAAGCGGAACAGGCCGAGAAAGCGCTCGTAATCCGGCGTGAGGTACTCACGAAAACGCGGGTTGAACAAGAAGCGCAATTCGCCCTCACGCATCTGCAGGCCCGCGAGCTTCTCCAGCTCGTCGCGCAGTTGCGGGATCAAGTGGCCGAGCTTTTCCTTGGCTCGCACGATGAAGTTGTATTCCACATCAACGTTGGGGTGCTGGTGCAACACCGCCTGCATCATCGTGAAGGTGTAGTAGTCAGTGTCGAGCAAACCCTGGATCACCGGGGATTCGTAGTCGTATGCACTTTCCATGGTGTGTCTCCTTAACGCGCGGCCTGTGCTGCCAGTTCTTCGCGGGTGCTGCTGATGACGGCACCGGCCTTGAGCAACTCACTGACGGCCTGCACGCCGCCCTCCTCGGTAATACCCCGGCACGCCGGCAGGTGCAGGACCACTTCCAGGCCGGCCTTGAGCAGTTGCAACGCGGTGGTCTTGACGCAGTAGTCCAGGGCCAGGCCGCCGACGATCACACGCCTGACGCCTCTGGCGTTCAGGTACTCGATCACGCCGGTGGACAGCTTGTCGTGCAGGTCGTGGTAGCAGGCGCCGTAGGGGTGCAGGTCGGGTTCGACGCCTTTCCAGATGAAGTAATCGTAGTCATACGGGGTGGGCAGTTCGTCGACCAAGGTGAAACCTTCGGTGCCGGGAACGCAGTGGCTCACCCAGGTCACATCGGCATGGGCCAGGCCGGTGGGCCGCAGCATCTCGCTGTGCTGGGTGACCACCCAGGGCGCGTGCGGGGTGTGGGCGTCCTTGCTGCCGACACGGTGGCCGGCGAGGCTTGCCATGAAGTTCAGCTCGGCACCGATCTGGTCGCCCCCGGCCACTGGTAACTCAGCGGGGCACAGCGGCGTAAAGCTCTTCTGGGCGTCGACGTCGAATGAAGCAATGGCAGTTTTCGCGAGTGTCATGGCAGCTCTCCTGTGGCCTGAAAACAAAAGTACACGTCATGTACTTTCATTGCAAGAAACATTTATTTATCTATCCTGGAGCCAGTACATGACATATCTGTTCGATTCGTTAGACTGTGCCCACCGCTGTTTAGAAGGACGTCACATGACACTTAGCGCCTACCTCCATACCGTCGACCTGTGTGTGCTGTTTTACTGCCGCACCTGCGGGCAATTGCAGCTGCTGCTGAACAAGCGCGAAGCCGAACCGTTCGCAGGGCATTGGGCGTTACCCGGCGTAGTGGTGAATGGCGGCGTGCAAGATCTGAGCCTCCAGGATGCGGTGGAGCGTTTGCGTGCAAGCGACAAGGTCGGCCTGGACCTGGCCTGGAGCGAGCAAGTGGGCACGGTGGGGGATGCGTTTCGTGATCCGCGGTGCTGGTCGTCGTCCACGTACTACCTGGCGATTGCCACGGATGAAGTGACGCTGGGTGAGCATCAGGGCTGGTTTTCGCTGGCGGCGGTTGCGGACGGGAGCATCAAGCTGCCGTTCGATCACAACAGCATCGTGGCCGCCGTGCAGGAACGCTTGTTCTCCAAGTCGCTGTACAGCAGCTTGCCGTTGATGTTCCTGGGCGATGAATTCAGCGCGCCCGAAGCGACCACGATCTTTTCCCTGGTGCTCGCGCGGCCGGTGTTGAAGACCAGTATTCGCCAGCGTTTGTTGAAGCTGACTGAGGCACGGTATTTACGCGAGACGGGGCGCAAGAAGAATGGCGAAGGCGGCAGGCCCCAGGCGACGGTGGAGGTTTTGAAGCCTGGGGAGATCTACTTCTTTGATCGCAGCTTTGCCGAGTAGCACCTGTTTTCAGAACAATGAGATTCAACGGTAGGAGCTGGCTTGCCTGCGATGACGGTCTGTCAGCTATAAACTTATTGCCTGACCCATCGCTATCGCAGGCAAGCCAGCTCCCACATTGGATCTCCTTTTGTCTGAACAGGCTTTAGCTCATCCAGTTGCCGCCATCCACGTTGTAGGTTTGCGCCACAACATAGTCAGCATCTTTGGAGGCGAGGAAAACCGCCATTCCCGTCAAATCCTCCGGCGTGCCCATCCGCCCAAACGGCACCTCATCCCCTACCCGCTTCTTTTTCTCGCCTGGCGCCAGCCCTTCATGCTTGGCGAAGAGCGCATCCACCCCGTCCCAATGCTCACCCTCCACCACACCCGGTGCAATGGCGTTGACGTTGATCCCTTGCTTGATCAGGTTCAACCCTGCCGATTGCGTCAGGCTGATCACCGCTGCCTTGGTCGCGCAGTAGATCGCCACCAGCGACTCGCCCCGGCGCCCGGCCTGGCTGGCCATGTTGATGATCTTGCCGCCGTGGCCCTGGCTGATCATCTGCCGCGCGGCGGCCTGTAGGGTGAAGAGTGTGCCGGCGACGTTGATCGAGAACAGCCGTTCGAAGCTCTCGCGGGTGATGTCGACGATGGGCGCCAAATCGAACAGCGCGGCGTTATTGACCAGAATATCCAGCTTGCCGGCCTCGGCCACCACGGCAGCAATTGCATCGTCGATGGAGGCTTGGTCGGTGACATCCATCTCTACCGCGTACGCCTGTGGGCCCAACTCGGCGGCCGTGACCTGGGCCTGTTGCAGGTTGATGTCGGCGATGGCGACCGTCGCACCTTCAGCGATGTAGGCCTGGGCAAACGCGCGGCCGATTCCGCGCGCCGATCCGGTGATCAGCGCGCTTTTACCTTCGAGACGTTTCATGAAAATGTCCTGTAGAAATCACTTCGGATAGCCGGCGCGTTTCATCTCGCGCTCGGCAGTGGACTGCGCTTGAAGCAAGGCCTGGTCAACCGACATACCGCCGGTCAGCGCCGCCGAGAACAACTTGCCGACCGAGGTGCCGATGGCCTGGAACTCGGGAATGGTCACGTACTGGATGCCCACATAGGGCACCGGTTTCGCCGACGGATGCGCGGGGTCAGCGTGTTTCATCATCTCCAACGTCACTTGGGCAAACGGTGCGGCTTTCAAATACGCCTCGCTGTAGGTGGACTGGCGGGTGCCTGGCGGTACGTTGGTGATGCCTTCTTTGTCAGCGACGAGTTGGATGTAGTCCTTGGAGGTGGCCCACGTGATAAAGGCCTTTGCGGCGTCCTTGTGCGTTGAGGTGGCCGGAATGGCCAGGGACCAGGCGTAGAGCCACGAGGAGCCTTTATCCGTGACTTCGGTAGGCGCGGCGGCGAAACCTACGCTGTCGGCGACCTTACTTTGAGTGTTATCCGTGGTGAAGGAACCGGCCACGCTGGCATCGACCCAGATCGCACATTTGCCGCTGTTGAACAGCGCCAGGGTCTCGTTGAAACCGTTGCTGGAGACGCCCGGCGGGCCGTATTGCTTGAGGGTGTTGACGTAGAAGTTGGCGGCCGCTGTCCACTCGGGGCTGGTCAGCTCGGGCTTCCATTGCTCGTCGAACCAGCGTGCGCCAAAGGCATTGGCCATGGTGCTCAGCAAGGCGATGTTCTCGCCCCAGCCGGCCTTGCCACGCAGGCACATGCCGTATTGGCCTTTGTCCTTGGCGGTGAGCTTGGCGGCGAACTCGCCGAGCTGACTCCAGGTCGGGTGCGTGGGCATACTCAGGCCGGCTTGCTGGAACAAATCGGTGCGGTAGTAGGTCACCGTGCTTTCGCCGTAGAACGGCAAGGCGTAGAGGGTGTTGTTGACCGACAGGCCCTGGCGCACCGAGGGGAAGATATCATCGGCGTCGTAGTCGGCCGGCAGTTGGGTCAGCGGTTCCAGCCAGTGCTTGGCGCCCCACAATGGAGTTTCGTAGGTACCGATGGTGAGCACGTCGAACTGCCCGCCCTGGGTGGCGATATCGGTGGTGAGGCGCTGGCGCAGCACATTCTCCTCCAGCACGACCCAGTTGAGCTTGATATCCGGATGCTGTGCTTCGAATACCTTGGACAGGCGCTGCATGCGGATCATGTCGCTGTTGTTGACCGTAGCGATGGTGACGGTGTCGGCGGCATAGCTGGGCATGGCCAGCGCCAGGCCTGAAAGCAGGAACAACGCTTGCGGGAGCTTGAACATAGCGGTTTCTACCTGTTGTTTTTGTTGTTGAGGGCCGATTACAGCAGCTCCTCCAGGCCTCCACAAACGCGTGACGAATGCTCGACTGGTACTTTTTTAACCTTTGGCTCGAAGTTAAAAAAGTATCAGTGCCAAGCGAAACCGGGGGTAGCGCTCCCACGGCCGAGGCGCGTATTTTGTATCGATTCCAAGAATCATAAGAAGCCTCCCATGCCTGTCAGCCGCGCCAAGCTGTTCGAGCACCGCCCCGCCGAGCTGGAAGTGATCCTGCCCGAACCGGACCACTGCTTCCGTTGGTTCGAACACGACTACCCCTATGATTTGGCGCGCTGGAACCACCACCCCGAGTTTGAAATCCACCTGATTCGCCAAGGCAGCGGCAAACTGGTCGCCGGCGACTACATCGGTGCGTTCGGTGCTGGGCACGTCGCCTTGATCGGCCCCGACCTGCCCCACGACTGGATCGGCGAACTGGCCCCTGGTGAGTACCTGACCGGCCGCGATGTGGTGCTGCAATTCGACGGCGCCGCCCTCCTCGCCCAGCGCAAGACCCTGCCTGAACTCGGCGACTTGCAGCCGTTGTTCGAGCACGCCCGACGCGGGCTCGAATTCACTGGCGAGACGGCGCTACAGGCCGCGCGTCTAATGGAAGACATCGGGCGCGCCCATGGTCTGCAACGGTTGGTCCTATTCCTGCAACTGCTCGACAGCCTGAAGAACGCCCCGACGCCGCAGGTCAAGGCGCTGGCCAGCCCCTGCTACGCGCCTACCCTGGACGCCCGCAGCGCCGAACGCATCAACAAGGCATTCGACTATCTGATGCGCGAGCTGACCGGCGATGTGCGTCTTTCGGTGATCGCGCAGCAGCTGGAAATGAGCGAACCGGGCTTTTCGCGCTTCTTCAAGCGCAACACCGGCCATGGTTTTATCGACCTGATGCGCAAATTTCGCGTGCAGCGCGCCTGCCGCTTGTTGCTGCAAAGCGATATGTCGGTGGCGGACATCTGTTTTGAAGTGGGCTACGCCAACCTGTCCAACTTCAACCGGCACTTTCGTATCGAGATGGACCAGACGCCGAGTGAATATCGAAGGGAAACCGCGATGCATTTGTTTAACCGAATCGAAAAAATGACACCCCGTCAATTCTGACCAAAAGGTTGACTAATCCCGTTTTTTTTCAGGCTGATCAATTGATTGAGCAAAGTTGGTACAGCCTGTGCAAACGTTTGCGGAACGAACTTGCCAGCCAAGTTCTTCCTCACCCGAGGAATCGGGTTCAAACCGCGTATGAATAGGGATTTTCAATGCAACCCACCTCAAGGCGTCCTGCTCCCTTTGGTGTTTCCTTGCTACTGGCCGCCGTTACGGGAGTACTCAGCGTGCCCATTTTGGCGCAGGAAAAACCCATGGATGACTCAGCACAGGGCGAAACCCTTAGCCCAAAAACCAAGATCCCTGAAGCCAGCCCGGCAAAAAATAGCCCGTACCTGTCGGACTGGTTCAACCAGGACCTGACATTGATCGGCAGCAAAGACATCAGCTTCGGCCCCAAGCCACAGGATGATGTCTACCTGGAATACGAGTATTTCGGCCGCAAAGGGCCATTCGAGCTGTACGGATACATCGATGTGCCGAAGATCCTCACCATCGGTAACAGCAATGACAAGGGCGTGTGGGACCACGGCTCGCCGGTATTCATGGAGCACGAACCGCGTATTTCCATCGACTACCTGGCAGGCCGCAGCCTGGCCATCGGGCCGTTCAAGGAATGGTACGTGGCGTTTGACTGGATCTACGATCACGGCAGCCGCAAGGAAAACCGCGCCAACACACTGTACAGCGGCCTGGGCACTGACATCGACACCCACTCGCGAGTGAACCTGTCGGCCAACTTCTACGGGCGTTACCAGTGGGAAAACTACGGTGCCAGCAATGAATACTCATGGGACGGTTACCGCGCGCAAATGAAGTACATCGTGCCCATCAGCAAGTTCGACAACGGTGCTTCACTGACCTATATCGGCTTCACCAACTACGATTTCGGCTCAGACCTGCACAAGGACAACCCGGCGCGCACCGCCAATTCCCTGGTGGCCACCAACGTGCTGCTGTATTCGTTCACCCACCTGCGTTTCACCTTGGTCGGCCGCTACTTTCACAACGGCGGCAACTGGGAAGACGGCAGTGAGTTGAATTTCGGCGAAGGCAACTTCCGCGCCCGCTCCGACGGCTGGGGCTATTACGCCGGCGTCGGCTACCAATTCTGATAAAGGAGCATTAGATGAATACGCTGACTCGCTTTTCAATCGCCGCGGGCCTGGCCGTACTGCCTCACGTGGCAATGGCTGACACGCCGACGCCGATCAAACCCAAAGTGATGCTGATCACCATGTTCGCCCCCGAGGCACAAACCTGGATCGATCGCCTGGAACTCAAGCAGGAAGTGCGCGTACCGGGGCTCTCCGCCGAATACCCGGTGATCCGCTGCAACACCCAGGACGTGTGCCTGCTGGTCACCGGCATGGGTCAGACCAATGCCGCCGCGTCCACGCTGGCCCTGGCCTTGTCACCCAAGTTCGACCTGCGCCAGAGCTACTTCCTGATCGCCGGGATCGCCGGCATCAGCCCCAAGCATGGCACCATCGGCACCACCGCCTGGGCACACTACCTGGTGGAGTTCGGCACCCAGTGGGAGCTGGATTCGCGGGATGCGCCCAAGGATTGGCCGACCGGCTACATTGGCATCAACACCAAGGGCCCCAACGAGAAACCACCGCTGGACTATAAGACCGAAGTGTTCGAGCTGAACCCCAAGTTGCAGGCCAAGGCATATGCCTTGTCGCAAAAAGTTGAACTGACCGAAAGCAAGGCGTCCAGCGCCTGGCGCAAACACTACCCTGCCGCCCCGGCCAACCAGCCACCACAGGTCACCCGCTGCGACACCTTGGCGGGCAACACGTGGTTTTCCGGCACGCGCCTGAGCGAACGCGCGGAAGTCTGGACCCAGTTGCTGACGGACAACAAAGGCGAGTACTGCACCACCCAGCAGGAAGACAACTCCACCTATGAAGCGCTGCTGCGTGCAAGCCGTGAGGGCTTGGTGGATATCCAGCGCTTGGCGGTTGTGCGTGCAGGTTCGGACTTCGACCGCCCCTATCCTGGCTACAGCGAAGTCGACAACCTGCTCAAATACGCGGATCAGGGCGGGTTCGTGCCGGCGCTGGAGAACCTGTATCGCACAGGCAGCCCGCTGGTACAGGCGATCCTCAAGAACTGGTCAGCCTGGGAAAAAGGTGTTCCCGAAGCCTAGTGAAGATCAAACCGTGTCAGGGCAGGAAGATGATTTTGTCCGCACTGCCTTGATTCACGGTCTCATAGCACTGCAACCCATCAGCCAGCGCCACTTCACGCAGGCCGGTGGGCAGTGGCAGCAAGCCTTCATCAAAAAAGCGCCCGAACTGCCTCAGCATCACCGCGCACTGCTCGCAGTTGTAGAGCAACGAATTGATCCCCACCACTGAGCCGCCCTTGCGATACAGGGCCAGGGCCGGCAGTTGTACATGGCCGTCCACCGGTGGTGTCGAAGATCACATCGGCGCCCCCCCCTTGAACACCGCATTGACCTGTGCACCCAATTCCTCCGGTTTACCCAGGGCAATCGCCTCAAAGCCCTGCGTCTGCAACACGTCGGCCTGCTCCGGCCGACGCACAGCGGCCAGTACCTGGGCGCCACGAACGTTCGCCAGGGCCAGGGTCGCGCTGCCCACGGCGCCATTGGCGCCGATGACCAGCAAGCGCGTGCCCTTGGTCACACCGCTGCGCTCCAGAGCGTCCCAGGCGGTGGTGTACGGCACGCCAAGGCTGGCAGCCTGGGCGAAGCTCAAATGACCAGGCTTTTGCGCCACGCCCTTGGCCGACACGGTGAGGTATTGAGCGTGTGAACCGTCAGCAAAAAAACCGAGGTCGCGGCCGGTGCCCCAGACTTCCTGGCCGAGCAGTTCCTGCGGGCCTTGCACCACAACACCGGCGAAGTCGCGGCCGGGAATGCGCGGCAGCGTGGTGTAGGGGAAGCGACCAAGCACATTTTTGACGTCACTGGGGTTGAGGCCCGCGGCCTTGATCTGTACCAACACCTCACTGGCAGCCGGCACCGGGGTGGCAACGTCGACGAAGCGGAGGGCGGCGAGGTCGCCGGTGGCGGAAAATTGCAGTGCTTTCATAGCCGATATTCATCGAAGTGAAAAAACAGATCAAGACAACCAAGCGCCCATCATCTGCCGGCCCATGGCGTAGAGCAATTGGCCCCAATCGTGGCGATGGGGTTCAACATACAACCCACGCGGATAGGTACGCGCGAGGGGCTGCACGGGGACGGCGTGATCACTGAGGTCGGGAGGCGCGGCCAGGGCCATGGGGGTGCACATCTATCAAGGGTGAGCCACCATGGTAATGACCACCGCTCGACAATCCGAATGAATTTTTTCGGCCAGCAGAGATCACTGGGTTATACATGGAGGGTTAATAAGCCAATGAATAATGCAAAATTGTTTGTGATCGACTACATCCTGCACGGTGAACCCAAGTCCTTCATCATCCGCCTGGAAAAGCTCGATATCCTGGAGGCCTGGCACTGGGCGAGTTGTGACGCAGGCATCGGCCGTATCGGCCGTTTCGCGCGCGAGCACGTCAAGAAGACCAGCCAGGAGCAGGCCGAGAAGTACGGCATCACTCATGTGCAATGGCGGCGCTCGGACGCGCGCGCCCAGGCTTGATCAAGGAGGGCTAACCATGGTTTTACCTGTACAGGTTCGTGGCAAAGCGCGCATTGACTACACCCAGGACACCTTATTCGGGCCGATGGCCAAGCATGTCGAGTGCCAAGTGAGCCTGCAGCAGCAGCCTGGCTGGGCGGTGCTGAAAGTATTCCAGCCGCTGCCGGCTGACTTGCACTCCGCGCAGACGGTGGTTTTTGCGTTGGAGGGGCGACGTACAAGCGGCGTGGTCAAAGGTAGGCAGCGCCTGTCCGACCATAGCCTCAGGCTTGAACTGGAAACCCACTAGCAGCAACAAAGCAGATCACTGTGGGAGCGGGCTTGCCTGCTCCCACAGTGCAACGGTGCTCAGCCATGCGTCGATTTGGCGCACTCACAGCCCGTAGCAGACGCACACGGTTCACCGTGCGCATGGTGCTCGGCACATCCCTGGCAGCAATAGCCCTTACCGTCTTTCATTACCGCGTCAACGCCCAATACGCACTTGCAGTGCGGGCAGGCACAGGTCTTATCTGGCATGGTCAGACTCCTTTTTCATGGTCGTCGCGGTGTGGCGACTGCCAGCACCTTAAGCAGTGACTGCCAGTCGCCGGCGATGGTTCAAACCATCAGTCGGTGCGGGTATTGCTGCGGTACATGAACACCAGGGCCAGCGCCAGGCACGCCATCGCCACAATCCGGTTGCCCGATAACTCGATGGCCGGGTTGCCCAGCCAGCCGAAGTTATCGATGAGCATACCCATGCCCAATTGCCCAAGGATCACCGCCACCGTCGCGACGGCCGTTCCGACGATGGGCACTGCGCCGACCATCACCATCATGTACACCACGCCGAACAACGCGCCGGTCAATTGCCATTTCGGCACGTCCAGCAAGCTCAAGGCCTGGGCCGGTTCGAAGAAGAAAATCAACAGCGCGGTCGTCAGGGCCCCCACTGCAAAGGTCAGCAAGCTACTGCGCAACACGCCCACCGCCTGGCCAAGGCGCCCGTTGATGGCAGCCTGCACACTCAACACCGCTCCAGCGGCAATCACTAGCACCAATAACAAAATCAGGTTCATCGTCTTACCCTCGCGCAATCAGAACAAGTGCCGCCACAATCAACGCCAGCGCTATCCAGCGCTCGCCATTGACGCGTTTGCGCGCTGTGCCGAACCAGCCGAAATGGTCGATTAGCACACTCTTGGCCACTTGCCCGGACAGAATCGCGATCATGGTCATGGCGATACCAATGTGCGGCGTAGCCAGGGTGAGTACGACGACGTACATAGGCCCCAGGAAGCCTCCGATCAACTGCCAGCGTGGCAAGTCGGTCAGCGCCGGCCCCTTTTGCGGGCCACTGAACAGCAGCAGCAAAAACAGAATCGCCGAACCCACACCAAAGATGCTCAACGTTGCCCACAAATGCCCCACCTGCACACCCAGTGGACCGAGCAAACCTGCCTCTACCGACAGGCCCATGCCCGCCAGGATCACCAGGGGCAACAACAGCAACCGTAGAAGGTTTTTTTTCGGCGTGGCCTGCGCCACACCCTCGATAGAACGTGCCTGCATACATCACCTGCGCTTCAGAAGGGAAACATGGCGCGCATTATCCAGTGGCCGTCCTGTGCGATAAATGGGAGCATGCCAACAACACCTTTGCGCAAAACGCACAACCTGGAGGCAGGATGCACGGTTTGAATGAACTGAGTTTCAAGGCGCTGCGCCTCTTCGTCGCGGTACTGGACCTCGGCAGCTTTTCCGAAGTGGCGCGGCGTGAGGGCCTGGCGCCTTCGTCTATTTCCCGGCAAATACAGCTGATGGAACAGGCGTTGGGGCAGCAGTTGCTGTACCGCCACACCCGGGCGGTCAGCCCTACCGAAGCCGGACGACTGCTCGGACGGCATGCACGCCTGGTGCTGGAGCAGCTGGAAGCTGCAAGCCAAGCCCTGCAAGAGCAGGAAAGCGAACCCAGCGGCCTGGTGCGCATCAATGCGCCCATGGTATTCGGCCAGCGTCACCTGTCACCGTGGCTGGGCGAGTTATGCCGGCGCTATCCGAAACTGCAACTGGATATCCAGCAAACCGATACGTTCGTCGACCCGCTGCAAGACGGCACTGACCTGCTGTTCCGCATTGGTGTGCTCAACGACTCCAGCATGCAGGCGCGCATCTTCGCGCCCCAACGCTTTCGCATCGCCGCAAGCCCGGCCTACCTGGCCAGGCACGGAACGCCCCAACATCCCGACGAACTGATCAACCACCAGTGCCTGGCCTACAAAGGCATCACCGGACAACAACGCTGGTTCTTCCGCCGGGGCCAGGGCGACTGGACGCCTTATAGCGTCAAGGGCCCGATCACCGGCAACCACGCCGATACCCTGACCCACGCTGCCGAACAAGGCCTCGGGCTGGTGGTGTTTCCTTCCTGGTTGATCGGCGAAGGCCTGCGTGCCGGCACCTTGCAGGCGGTGCTCACGGAATACGAAGTGGCTACCACCTTGGAACCGCAGCAGATCGCGGCAGTATGGCCAGGGAGCCGGCGCATTTCACTGAAGGTGCGCACAGTGATTGATTACTTCGTGGAGTGTTTTGGGGCAGTGCCATATTGGGATCGGTGAGCGATACAGCGCGTGAGGAGCGTACCTACGCAGAAAGTTTTCTTACTGGAAAAAGTAGGTCCGTTCTGATTTTTCGGGCCAGCATTTCTCTGCTCGACGCGCTGCGGCAGACTTCGCTGACATCTTTTTGGAGAACTGCCATGGACGTCATATACAACAAAAAATCGCGCTCTGAGCGGCAAAGCCAAAAAGCTGATTGAGGATGCTGCAGATATTTACATCAGCGCTGCAACATTCTGGGAGATGGCAGTCAAGGTCGGGTTAGGGAAACTCACTGTCGATCTGGAGGAAATCCGTTGGTACTGCCAGGAAAGCGGGTTCGTCGAACTGCCCATCACTTCAGAACATGCCAGTGCGGTGAAGGACCTCGAGCACGATCACAAGGCCCCCTTTGATCGGCTCATCGTTGCGACGGCCGTGAGCGAACCGATGACGTTATTGACGGCCGACCCGCAGGTCGCCCAATACACGTCCTTGGCGATCCTGGTGTAGAAACTCGCAATGGCTGCACAGCGCCAATCAAAACACCCACTGCGCAATCAACCACGCATTCGCCCCACTGATCACCGCAAACAGGAACCACGCCAGCAACCGTGTCGGCAGCCGATTCACGAACGGCCCCATCAGTTGCTTATCGCCGGTCATGCGAATCAGCGGATACAGCGCAAACGGCAGTTGCAGGCTGAGTACCACTTGGCTGAGGATCAATAGCTTGCCGATGGCATCGTCGCCCATCAGCCCTACCCCGAGAAACGCCGGGATCAGCGCCAGCCCACGAGTGATGAGGCGCCGCTGCCAGCAAGGAATGCGCAGATTGAGGTAGCCCTCCATGATCACCTGCCCGGCAATGGTGCCGGTAAACGTAGAGCTTTGACCGGAAGCCAGCAGGGCCACACCAAACAGGATGCTGGCAAACGCGCCACCGACCAGCGGGTCAAGCAGGTGGTAGGCGTCCTGGATCTCGACTACGTCGGTGTGGCCGGTCTTGTGGAAGGCGGCAGCGGCGAGTACCAGGATCGCAGCGTTGACCAGCAGGGCCAGGGCCAGCGAACCGATGGTGTCGATGCGTGCCAGCTTGACCGCATCCTGTTTGCTGGCGAGGTCCTTGCCGATCATGCGGGTTTGCACGATGGAGCTATGCAGGTAAAGGTTATGCGGCATCACCGTGGCACCGAGAATACCAATAGCCAGGTACAACGGCGCGGCATCGCTGATGGCCGACAGTGAAGGCGTAAAACCACTGAACACGTCCGGCCAGTAAGGCTTGATCAGTACCAGTTCAATAAAGAAACACACGCCAATGGTCGCCACCAACGCCAGCATGATCGCTTCCAAGCGGCGGAAACCCCGGTTTTGCAGGGCCAGGATCAACAATGTGTCAAAAGCGGTGATCACAATGCCGGTGGTCAGCGACACGCCAAGCAGCAGGTGAAACGCCAAGGCGCAGCCCAGCACTTCGGCCAGGTCGGTGGCGATGATGGAGATTTCTGCCAACACCCACTGGGTGCGGGCGGATCGCTTGCTATAGCGTTCACGGCACAGTTGCGCGAGGTCCTTGCCGGTGGCGATGCCCAAGCGCGAGCACAGGCATTGCACCGCCATCCCTGCCAGGCTGGCCAGCAGCACGACGAAGAGCAGGTTGTAACCGTAACGCGAGCCGGCCTCGATGGCTGTGGCCCAGTTGCCTGGGTCCATGTAGCCGATAGAGATCAGCAGGCCTGGGCCGGCGAACATCATCACGCGCTTGAAGAACGAAGCCTTGGGATCAACGGCGACGGAGCCGGCCACTTCCGGCGGGCAAAACGGGGCGGTAGCGATTTTTGGCAGGCTGAATTTCACGCGGTATCCCAGGCAAACACACTCGATAGAGGCGCAGCTTATCAGTCAGACGCAACCGTGCGCATCACCGTTTCCCGCGGCAAATCGAACGCTTCGACAACGTGCACCACCAGGTCCACCTCCTGGCTCATTGCTTCACGCTCCATGCGCTGGCGGATCAAACCAATCACCAGCACCGCCAGGGTGGTGATCGAATACGCAGGGCCGGAAAGCGCGCGGACCCCGCTCACCAGCAGCATCGCCGCTGCCACAGCCTGGCCCACCACCGGAATCGCCGTGGCTGCACCACGGCGCAGGATAAACCCGGTCAGCCCGGCCAACGCCGTACCACTCAACGCCGTGGTGGCTGATCGGCCAACATCGAAACGGCTGAACAGCCCCTGCTCCTTTTGCGCGGCCGCCTTGAGCTCCGCGTCGAACACCTGCCGGTCAGCGTTACTGAGTTTGTCTTTGTATTGTTCGATGAGTTTTTCCGCAACCTGGGCTTCCAAGTCTGCCAATTCGACGGTATCGAGAGGTCCGTCAAACTTGATCCCCAACCGCTGCACCACATCTTCGGCGACCTGGCGGTAACTCACGCCATGGCCGCGGGCCAGGTTCATAAAGGTATCGCCGCCCATGCGTTGCAACTCGACGGCCAATTTGAGTGGCTCGCGCACGGTGGCGTCGATTGAAGCGCTGCGCTTTTGCGCCATCAATTCAGCAAGGAACTTCAATTCTTCCGGCCGCGCCTGCACCAACGCAGGGAACAGTTCTGCGTCCTCTTCGGCAAAACGTACCTCAGTGCTGCGTTGATCGGAACGGATCATGCCGCGTCGCTCGTGCAACAGGTCGGTGTACTGCACTACCGTCCGCAACTGCGGCCAATAGGCGGCGTGGTCGAAAGTCGCCAGGTGCACATTGGTAACCTTGGCCTTGAGCGCTGGCGTCACTGGGATCGCATGGCGGCCGATGCAACGTTCGGTATCCGGTTTCATCGCCAGGGCCCAGTCTTTGCTGGAGTGGCAGTTGATTACGCGCCCCTTGAGGGGTGCCGAGACTTCACCCCACGGGCTCGACGTGCAGATCGCGCCGCCCATCAACAACAGGTTGTCCAATGGCAGTTCGCGGGCAGTTTCAGGGCTGGCCAACAGGCTCTTGACCAGAATGCGCGCGCCCAGGGAATGGCCGATCAGGTTGATACGCCGTATTTCAAGGGATTCACCGTGCAAGTAGCTGGCGAGTTCAGGCAACAGGCTCCTGGCGACTTCGTCCACCCGGGCCTCGACGCTTTTGTAGTGATCGAGGAAATAAGCAATCGCCTTGCCCACCCCCACAGTCGCCGCGCCCAGGTTGACGCCGCTGAGCATCGCGCCCAGTACATCCTTGAAGGGAGCAAACAGGTTTTCCAGGAAATGCCCTGCCGGCCAGAACAGCATCAGGTTGGTCGAGCCTTCGATACCCGCCAACTGCGCCTGGAAGCTGCCCAATTGTTGCCGATTGAAGAACGCCGAATAACCGTGAACGTAGAGATTGAGCACATCGCCCTGAGGCTCGCCACACAGTACGAACGTGGGTTTGCGGGTGCGGTGCATTTCATCCCACTGGTGCTGCATGGGGCGGTGACTCCTGGTGAAAAGGGATGGCGATAGTAACAAAGGGTGAGGCTCAATGCCGTTGCATGCGCTGCAAAAACACAATTTTCGACATGTAAAAAGCGCTCTAATAACCGTCTATTGATTGGCTTTAAAGATCCTGGAGTTCGCAATGCCCCATGAAGGCAACCTGTTACAAGCAGCCGTGGTGTTCCTGCTCGCCGCCGTGCTGACCGTGCCCCTGGCCAAACGCCTGCAACTGGGCGCGGTGCTGGGCTATCTGTTTGCCGGCGTGATCATTGGCCCGTCGGTGCTCGGCCTGATCGGCAACCCGCAAAGCGTCGCGCAATTCTCTGAACTGGGCGTGGTGTTGCTGCTGTTCATTATCGGGCTGGAACTGTCACCCAAGCGTTTATGGGTGATGCGCAAGGCGGTGTTTGGCGTTGGCCTGGCCCAGGTGATACTCACCGGTCTGGTGATGGGCGTGGTGGCCTTGTGGCTGTTTGGCCAGTCGTGGAACAGCGCCATCGTACTCGGCCTGGGCCTGGCGCTCTCGTCCACCGCGTTCGGTCTGCAAAGCCTTGCCGAGCGCAAGGAGCTGAACCAACCACACGGTCGCCTGGCGTTTGCCATTCTGTTGTTCCAGGACATCGCTGCGATCCCGCTGATCGCCATGGTGCCGCTGCTGGCCGGCAGCGATCACCCCACCACGGAAGCCCAGGGCCTGCAGCATGTCTTGCAGATCCTCGGCAGCATCGCCGTGGTAATCATCGGCGGTCGCTACCTGCTGCGGCCGGTGTTTCGCATCGTCGCCAAGACCGGCCTGCGCGAAGTGTCCACCGCGACGGCGTTGCTGGTGGTGATCGGTACAGCCTGGTTGATGGAACTGGTGGGCGTGTCCATGGCCCTGGGCGCCTTTCTCGCTGGTTTGCTGCTGGCGGATTCGGAGTACCGCCACGAACTGGAATCCCAGATCGAACCGTTCAAGGGCCTGCTGCTGGGCCTGTTCTTCATCAGCGTGGGCATGGGCGCAAACCTCAGCCTGCTACTCAGCTCGCCATGGGTGGTGATCGGGCTGACGTTGCTGCTGATCGGCTTGAAACTGCCGCTGCTGTACGCCGTCGGCCGGCTGGTGGGCGACCTCAACCGCGAAAGCGCCCTGCGCCTGGGCGTGGTGCTGGCGGCCGGGGGTGAATTTGCTTTTGTCGTGTTCAAGATCGGTCGCGACCAAGGCCTGTTCGAACCTCATCTCTATGATGTGCTGGTGCTGACCATCACCCTCTCCATGGCCGTAACGCCGCTGCTGTTGCTGGTGTGCCCGAAGCTGTTCAAGCCCAAGGTCAAGCCGGTGGAAGTGCCCGAGGAATACAGCGCCATTGAAAGCGACGCACCGCGCGTGGTCATTGCCGGCATGGGCCGCATGGGCCAGATCGTCGCGCGGATCCTGCGCGCGCAGAATATCTCGTTTATCGCCCTGGACACCTCGGTAGAGACCATCGAACTGACCCGCAGCTTCGGTGGCATGCCGGTGTTCTACGGTGACCCGCAACGCCCGGAGATCCTGCATGCGGCCAAGGTCGACCAGGCGGAATTCTTTGTGATCGCCATGGATGACCCGGAGATCAACATCAAGACTGCCGAACAGGTGCGCAACCTCTACCCGCACATGAAGATCATCGCCCGTGCGCGTAACCGCCAGCACGTACACCGCCTGGTGGACCTGGACGCCTCACCGATTCGTGAGACGTTCTACTCCAGCCTGGAAATGAGCCGTCGCACCCTGGTCGGCCTGGGCTTGAGCCAGGCTCAGGCCGATGCGCGCATCACACGCTTCAAGAACCACGACCTGCAAGTGCTGGCCGCGCAACACGCGGTGTACGACGACGCTGCCAAGGTGATGCAAACGGCCCAGGAAGCGCGGGCGGAATTGGCGCGCCTGTTTGAGATGGATCGACTTGAGGAAGAGTCCGACAAGGCGTGAGGCTATCGGTGAACGATCTT
The DNA here is from genome assembly GCF_963970525.1 of Pseudomonas sp. EA_65y_Pfl1_P113. NCBI lineage: Bacteria > Pseudomonadati > Pseudomonadota > Gammaproteobacteria > Pseudomonadales > Pseudomonadaceae > Pseudomonas > Pseudomonas sp. EA_65y_Pfl1_P113. The sequence continues at coordinate 83,527 of NZ_CAXAQM010000009.1, read as the reverse complement.
GCGAAAATTCTGACAGAATATGCCGCAATTTCGTTCATCCCTGGAGCGCTTCATGGCCACTTTCACCAAGACCGTCGCCCTGCTGGTCCTCGCGCTTTCTGCCGGCAGTGTCTTCGCCGCCGCCAAGCCGACCACACAGACCATCTCCACCCTGGGCGGGAAGTTCACCTTCAAGCTGCCCAGGGCCTATACCGCCGACACCTTGCCGGCTGGCAAGGCGGATGATGGAACCGACGACACCCAAGGCACGATGTACGCCAACCAGACCACGAAAAGTGTGGTGATCGTCGCCGAAACGGTGCGTGCAGACGGGGTAACCATTGGGGATAACGACGCGCAGTTCCTCGATGGCGCCGTGGCCGGATTCGTCAAGGACCAGAGCGCAGCACTGCCTGACTTCAAGAAGCAGAGCGAGAAGAAGCTGAACGTCAAGGGCCTGGGCCTGCGCCAAGTGGACAGCACCGCGACCCAGGGTGGTGGCAAGACGCTGCAATCCACATTCCTCGGTGGCTCGGGAAATCATTTGCTGGTGATCCAGGCGATTTCGCGGGCGGATGATGCCAAGGGGCATGCGGCGCTGGTGAAGCAGATTACAGGCGGTAAGTAACCCGATCTCCCAATCAACACAACACCAATGTGGGAGCAGGCAAGCCTCCCACATTTTTTAACCGCGTTTACCTCAGGCTTTTTTCCAGCCAAACCTTCAAGTCCTGCACTTCCGACTCGCTGACAGTGTGGTTCATCCCCGGATACCCATGAAACTCCGGCTTCAACCCGAGCCCCGTCAACACCTCATTCGCCCGGGTCGCCGAGGCATACGGCAGCGCCTGGTCCAAGGTGCCGTGGCCGATAAAGATCGCCAGCTTGCCCAATGACTCATCCGGTTTCAGCTCAGCTTTGAGCACCGGCAACACGCTGCCACTCAACGCCGCAATCCCTCGCACCAGCTGCGGGTCACGCAACGCCACCTCATACGACATGATCGCGCCCTGGCTGAAACCAATCAGGAACACGCGATCACTCTGGGTGTGGTACTTGGCAGTGGCTTTGCCGACGAAGTCCTTGATCAGCCCCGCACTGCGCTGAAGATCGGCCGTTACACCATCGTAATCGCCGTCACCGGGCGTCTTGGTAAACCAGCGAAATCCATTCGGGCCGACCGGCATGGGCGCCCGAACCGACAAGTAGGTCCACGTGGATGGCAGCGCGTCCTTGATGCCAAACAGGTCTTCCTCGTTACTGCCAAAGCCGTGCAGGAAAATCACCAGCGGCTGGTTGCGCGCATCACCCTGGGTCTGTTCCAGGTACGACAACGGCAAGTCGGTGTGCAGCGTATCGTCGGCATGAGCGGCACCGGCTAGCAGGGTCAGCGCCAGGGCAAACAGTTTAAGCATGGGACGTTACCTCAGGGTTTGCGTAGCAAATAAGTGTCCATGATCCAGCCATTTTCAAGGCGCGCGGCCTTGCGCACCCGTTGGATTTCTTCGGCCACCTCACTCACCTTGCCGCTGATCAGGATCTCGTCCGGCGTGCCGAGGTAGGCGCCCCAATAGATGTCCAGATCCTGATCGGCAACGCTGCGGTAGGAATCTTCGGCGTCAAGCATGACCACCAGGGTGTCGGCATCACTCGCCTGCCCCGCCGCCAGACGGCGCCCGGTGGTGATCTCAACGGACTTGCCGATGCGGTTCAACGGCACCTTGTGCTGGGCGGCCAGGGCCTGCACGCTGGTGATACCGGGGATGACTTCGAACGCGAAGGTGCAGCGACCACTGGCCAAAATCGCCTGCAGAATGCGGAGGGTGCTGTCGTACAGCGCAGGATCGCCCCACGCCAGGAAAGCGCCCACTTCACCGTCGGCCATTTCCTCATTGATCATGCGCTCGAAAGTCTGCTGCTTGTCGCGGTTGAGGTCCTGCACGGCGGTGGTGTAGTCGATATCGCCGCGCACACGCTCGGGGCAATCGGCCTCGACGAAGCGGTAGCCAGGCTCGGTGATGTAGGTCTCGCAGATCTCGCGACGCAGGTCGATCAACTTGTCTTTGCTCTGGCCCTTGTCCATCAGGAAAAACACGTCGGTGCGGTTGAGCGCCTTCACGGCCTGCATCGTGATGTAGTCAGGGTTGCCGGCGCCAATGCCGATGATCAGGATGCGTTTCATGGGTAGCTCTCAGTGCGGGGCGTGGATTTTGCCATGTTCAGGCGTCTAGGCGTGAGTTTCCAGGCGCAGGCGCCAGACCGTATTGAAGCGCAGCTCCGTGGTGGACAGCGGCTCGACGTCGATACGGTAGAACATCGAGAGCGGAAACTGCATGACGTACAGCATTGCGGCGCGGATCACGAAGGGGTGGGTGATGGCGACGATATGGCCGGGTTGGGTTTCGAGGGATTTCATCCACTGCGCGACACGCGTGCAAACGTCCTCCACTGACTCGCCGCCATGGGGTGCGCACGCGCTGTCAGTGAGCCAGGTGTTTAACTGATCGCCATTCAGTTGGCTGATGGCCTGGCCTTTCCACTGGCCGAAATCAGCGTCACGCAGGGCGTCTTCGACTCCTGCGTCACCGCCGAACAAGCCGGCTGTCTGCCGTGCGCGTATTTCCGGCCCGCACAACAAACGCCGGGGTTCCTTATAACGCCCGGCGAGGGAAAGTGCCGCCCCCTGCCAATCCATCGCCACCGCCTCGTCGTCCGGAAAACGCCCGCGCTTTTGCAGAGGCGTGGCGGCATGGCAGATGAGGGTCAAACGGGTGGCTTGCACGCAATTCGCTCTGACGAATGAAGGCCAATAAGACTGGCGCAGTTATCCACGGCGTGCAACGTCTTGTGCCTGTTCCCACAGGGGAATGGATTCACACGCTGGACCAGGTTCACACCGCCCAACTGTGGGAGCTGCCTGCCATGGAGGCAAATCCCCGATTCAGAAAGCCAATTAACCGATTTGACGTTTAACCACATCGATTGCGTGCTGGACACTGATTATTTCATAAGCCTCCTCATCTGAAATTTCAATACTGAACTCCGCCTCCAGCGCGATAACCCACTGTGGAAAGTCCAAAGAGTCAGCGCCAAGATCTCTAAGGAACTCTTGTTCATTTCGAATACCTTTCATATCCAAACCCAACTGCTGACTTAAAACCATCTTTACACGGCTCTCTATATCACTCATCACAACCTCCCAAACACTGATAGCGCATGCGCAACTGATACCGACTGGCGATTCATACCCGTCTCAACATAACCCTAACCGTTCTCCACCCGCCGCAGACTGTCACAACTAACAGGTCACCTATACCCATTCGAAATAAGATCTAACTATCAATAACGAACAATGGACCTACGTTGTATATTCCTGGTCAATCAAACCACTCACGGCGGCCTTCGAAGGTGCTGACGATCAACTCCACAATCATCCGCACCGCCTGCGCATCCCCCTCCTGCGCATTCACTGCCAGCCACACCTGGCGCTGCATGCTCTCGGCCAACAACCCCGGCAACGCCACAAGCCCACGGTCAACACTGCTCATGTAGTGCGGCAGCAACCCAATACAGGCGCCACAACGAATCATCTCCAGCATCAGCGAATAAGCATGCACTTGCACCACCGCCGCCAAACGCTGCTCCACCACCCGGTTCCACGGCTGCAACGCGCCAACCTGCGCATCAGGCTGCCACTGCACCAGCATGTAGTCATCCAGGTCTTCCACACTGTCCGGCCGTGTCGTGAGCCGTGAATAACGCTTGGCGATATGCGGCAAATATTGCAGCCGCGCCAGGGCTCGCGGCGGCTCGGTGACAAAGCTCGGGCCGGGCACCGGGGCATCGGCGTCCGACAACCACAGCACCACGTCCACCTCCACCGCTTGCAGCGACAACGGGCTGTCGATGGAGATGATCTCCAGGCGCACGCTGGCATTGCGTCGCAGCAAGGCAATCAGGTCGCGCCCAAGGATATCGTGCAGGATCGGCTCAGCCACCGCCAGCCGAATCAGCGGTTGCTCCGTGACCGGCAGGCGCCGCTCATGGGCCAGGGCGATTAACTGAGCCTGCAACTGCTGACCATCGCGGCTAAGTACCAAGCCATTGCCCTGATAGGTGAACAGCGAATGGCGCAGATGTTCTTCCAACTGCGCCAAGCGCTTGCGCAACAGCGTCGCCTTGATATTCAAACTGCGCGCCGCCTGCATGAAACAGCCGCAGCGCGCACTCACCAGAAAGTAGCGCGCCACCTCCGGGTCAATCTCTCCGGCCAGGGCCAGCCTGGTGCTGCGCCCCTCGCCCGGTGCGCGATAAGCGGACGGCCCCTGAAGGCCAGACGGTTCTAGAAATGCCATGGGAGACTCCCTGTCTTGTCTGTCTGTGCATCCAATGCGGGTTGAAACGCGTTACTCCAGCACCTTGTTCAGCTCTGCACCGTCGATACTCAGGGTGGCGGTGTTGAGCATGCCCTCGAGGTAAGCCTTGGCGATCTGCTCCTGGCGCTGGGCGCGCAGGGCCTGGGTCAGGCGTTCGCGCAGTTCGTCCAGGGTCGCCGTGCGCGCCGGTTGCTGGCCGGTGAGCTTGAGCACATGGAACCCTGCCGTACTCTGCACCACATCCGACACGGCGCCGACCTTGAGGCGCGACACCGCACTGCGCACTTCGGGCACCAGTTGCTGCAAAGGCTGCATCCCCGAGTCTCCACCTCGCGTGGCGGAGTCGGTGTCCTGGGAAAACTGCGTGGCCAGGGCGGCGAAATCACCCGGTGACGCCTGGACGCGGCGGCTCAGTTCCTGGGCCTGGCGGCGTACTGTGTCGAGGCTTTGCGGGTCATTCGCCGCGAGAAAAATCTGGCTCACCCGATACAACGGCGGCGTCATCCATTGCGACTTGCCGCTGTCGTAGGCCTGTTGCAATTCAGCCGCGCTGGGGTAGTCGGCTGGCACCTGGCTGACCGAGAGCATGTAGTCGCGAAACACGATTTGCTCAGTGGCGGCTCGCGTTTGCTGTTCCACTTCCGGGCGCTGGCGCCAGCCTTGCGCGTCGGCCTGTTCGAGCACCGCCTTTTGTGCCAGACGTGAACGGATCCAGGTCTCCAATGCACCTCGGTTACCGCGCAATTGCTCGCGTGACTCGGCCGGCAGGCTGGCAAGCACGCTTTTCAGTTCCGTGAGGTCGATCTGCTGATTACCCAGGCGTGCCACCGCTGGCCCACTCGGCGCAAGGTTGAGCACCGGTGCCGGTTGCTGAGCCGCCACCGGGTCGCTGCCCGGTCGCACGCTCAAACCCACCGCCACCACCAGCAAGGCCAGCGCACCCGCGCCGACCATCAAGGTTGGCTTTTTCACAATACGGGCGCCTCGACGTCGGCCTGGGCCTGCAACTGCGCCGCCTGCTGGCTGTATTCACGCAGGTAGACGATAAACTCCTGCAACAGGCGATCCCACAGTTCCAGCTGGCTGCGCAGGTGCGTGGCGCCCACGCCGGCCACCACCACGTCCATTTCCATCAGCAGGAATTCGCCCTGCACCGACAACCGCGCAAAGCGCCGCGATGCGTTCCATACCTGGGCCAGGCCTTCAGGCAACTCGCCCTGGATACGCAGCGCGCAGCTGTAGGTGAAATCCACATAGTTGCCCTGCTCTGCCGCCGGGTTGCCAAAGCGCACGGCAAAGCCGATGCCCTGGCTGGCGCTGAGCAATTGCACGATACCGTTCTGTTCGGTCTGATTGACCCGGTAGCCCGCTTCCTGCAGCAGCTCGGTGAGGCTCTGGGTGGTGACGCTGGTGATCAATTCGCTCATGGTGATCTCTGATCTGTCTATCAATGATTGGCAGTTGCCTGGGGCGCGTCGAAACGGCTCTTGTACAAATCGTCGCCAAAGCCCTGGGCCAGTTCCTCGAACTTGACCCGCGCACTGCTGGCGAACGGCTGGCGAATACTCATCACCTCGGCCACGTCGATTTTTTCGTAGGCCGCGAGCAGTTGCTGGGCCACGCCGTACATCTGTTGATTCTTGACTGAACATTGCTGCACGTGTGTGTCACGTTCGCTCAGCTGTGCCTGCAAGCGAGCGCGCTCGGCTTCTTTACCCTTGGCGAGCACCAGCAGTTCGTCATAAGCCTTCTTGAACTTGCCGATCTGCTCATTGCTCGCCGCGACCTGGGCTTGCGCCTGACTGTGCAGGCTCTGTTGCTGGCCGGCCATTTGCTCGGCCACGCTACGGGTCTTCTCCAGCTCAGCGGTCAGTTGTTTGATTTGCACCTGGGCCTGCTTGGCCTGGGTTTCAGCGGCGATGCGCGCCGCACTGGCCTGGGCCTGTTCGCTTTGCAGCGCCTGCAATTGCTGGGTGGTGCTGCGCAATTGCGTACGCAAGCGCTCCTCCATGCCTTCAGCCGAGGCCGCCGTGGCAACAAACACCAAGAGCAGCCCGCAGATTCGCGTGTTCATGTGGCATCTCCCTGCGCATCAAAAGCGCGTGTTGAGTTCCAGTTGCATCACATCGACTTCAAACGGCGCGCCATACACTTCTGATGCGCTCAACCAACGCGCACTGGCGTAGAGGTTCTTTTCGATGCCGTAGTTGGCGCCGATGAAGTACCCCTTGGCGTTGGTGCCGCCCAGGTGGAACGAGGAATCGTTGAAGCCGTCGGGCAAGGCGTCGGGCTGGATGTATTTGTAGCCAGCCAGCACGTTCCAGTCGCCGCGTTTGCGCATCTCCAGCGCGCTGCCGAGGGTCATCTGCACCATCAAGGCGTTGCCGCCACTCTCAAACTGGCCCTTGCTGTTGATGTTGTTGACGATCTCGCCTTCGCTGCGCTTGAGCATCTCGCCCTTGTCGTAGGCCAGGTTGTGGATGAAGTTGCCCTGGGTACGCAGTTTGAAGTCGCTCGGCAGTTCGGCATCCCACGCCAGGTTCAGGTCAAGCACGTCGAACTTGGACGCCAGGCCGACAAACTGCGGTTGCGGGGTCAAGCCAGGCGTGGCCGGGTTCGGGGTGATATCACGCAGCAGGAACACGCTGTTGCCCTTTTGCATAAAGGCCAGGCGCGAGCCGTCGCTGTCGCAGGCGGGCTGCCCGGCCCACGGCTCACACGCGCCGGAGCGTTGGCCTTCGATATCGTCAAAGTGGTAGTACGCCATCGCGCCTTTGATGCTGTTTTCGCGGTTGATCTTCCAGTTGGCGCCGATCTGTCCGCCAAACAGCCACTTGGTCTCGCTGTCTTCTTTGTCGAAGCCGTTGCTGCTGGCCGAGTCGGAGGTGTACTCCACCGGGAACGCGCCAAGGGTGCCGAACAGGCCCCACTCGTTGTTCAGGGCATGGTTGAAATTGGCGGCAATACCGTCGAAGTTCAGGTCACCCGAATACATCATGTCAGTGGAATAGAACGGGTTAGCGAACCGGCCTGCGGTGAGGGTCACGTCCTGGGTGGCTTTCCAGCTGAGATAGCCCTGGTCGAGCCAGATGTCCTTCTTGCCAAAGCCGCCGCCCAAGGTCTGGGTGGTGGACACCGGGTTGTTGTCGGAGCCGGTGCCGATGCGGATGCCGGCGGTCCATTCCGGCGACAGCACCGCTTTCATGCCCAGGCGCGCGCGCAGGCGGAAAAGGTTTTCGCGGTCCTTGGTGGTGTTGAGCAGCGGTGGCAGCTTGGTGTTGGTGTCTTTGTTGGTGTCGTACGGGCCGCTGTCATTGAGCTTGGCGTAGTCGACGATTTCGTTGCTGTTGTTGCCTGAGAAGTAGCGCGACTCATCCCGCAGGCGGATATCGCCGTCAAAGGTGATACGCGAGATCCAGGCCGGGAAGGTATTGGGCTGGGCCCAGTTTTCCTGCTTGGCGGTGGCCATGACCTCGGCCTTGACCTGGTCACGAATCTGATCCTTGACCGCCTGCGGCACATATTGCACACGCACATCGCCGGGCGCTGCGACCGGGCCTGCGGCAACCACCGGTGCCGCATTGGCCTGTCGTGCCTGCTGGGCTTCTTTTTCCGCCTGGGCGATCAGGCCGTTGGCGGTTTCCTGCTTGAGCACGCCTTGCTGCACCAACAGGCGGATCAGGTTGATCGTGACGTTTTCCGAGGGCGCGACCGGGGCGGCAGTCGCCTGGCCGACCAGGGTCGCGATGACCATGCCGACCGCCAGGGTCAGTCGATTCACGGGGGAAATCATGTGTACGCAACTCCTGTAAAAAACCGTTGAAAAAAGCATTCAATTAATCCGGGCGCCGGCCTTTGAGGGACAGGCGCATGGGCAGCGTCAGCGACGCCGGCGGCTTCTGCGTGGCACGCGGTGCACGTATCAGCGCAAGCATCTGGGCATCGGTCTCGGCGTCCCCGCTGGACTTGGCCACCTGCGCCTTAGTGACCTGGCCATCGACGCCCAACCACAGGTCTATCTGTATCGAGAAAGCCTTCTTGCGTAATTCCGGGTCTTCGCGCATCAGCCGTTGATAGGTGCCGGCCAGGTACTGCTTGTACGTGCCGGTACCCAACCCACCACCGCTGCCGGCCATGCCGCCGCCTTTGCCGGCGCCAATGTTGAAACCGTCATTGCCGGACTGTGCATCGCCATCGATCTGCATCGGGTTGGCCAGGTCTTCGTTAGGCGAAGGCGGCGCTTCCTCTGCCGGCTTGACGTCTTCGGGTTCGGGGCTGGGCACCGGCTCCGGGACTTTTTCTTCGACCTGGGGCTCGGGCTCCTTGGGTTTCTCTGGAGGCGGTGGCGGTTGCGGCGGCAACGGGATAATCATCGGCACCTTGGGCGCTTCGCGGCGCACGCCACTCATGTCATTGGCCCACTGCCACAAAAACCAGGCCGCCACGGCGCCCAGCAACAGGCCCGCGCCCCACTTCAACGGGTGCAATGGTGGCTTCTTTTTCACGGGCAGTGGCGCCATTGGGATCTGTGCGGTCATGGCTCAGCCCTGGCTCGGTTTGCCGGTGACCAACCCGACCTGGGACAGCTCCAGCCGGCGCAGCAAGTCGAGCACTTCGATCACCTTCTGGTACTGCACCATCGCATCGCCGCGCACGATTACTGGGAAATCGGGGTTCAGCGCTTTCTCGATACGCAGGCGTTCTTCGAGCTCGCCGAGGGTTACCGGGTAAGCGTCAAGGAACACCTGGCCGCCGTCGTTCACGGAGATCGCCTTGGTCTTGGCCTCCGACAACGACACCGAGGCGCTGGCCTTGGGCAGGTGAATCTGGATACCCGAGACCTGGGCGGTGGCGGTGAGGATAAACATCACCAGCACCACCATCAGCACGTCCACCAGGGGCGTGATATTGATGCTGTCGACGGCGGCATCATCGTCATCGTCGTGGGAGGCATTTACAGAAGCCATGGCAACTCTCCTCAGGCCGGAACCGGTGCGTGATGCGGTGCGCGGTGCGCGGCTTCACTGTGCTGGCTCTCGCCGTGCATCTCCGCCAGGCGGGTGATGAACTCGTCGACAAACACGCGCATATCCGCACTCACTTCCTTGTTACGCGTGATCAGGCGGTTGTAGCCAAACAGCGCCGGGATCGCGACAAACAGGCCCATGGCCGTGGCCAGCAAGGCCGCCGCCATACCCGGCGCGATGGCATTGATGTTCACGTCACCGGCCATGGCGGTGCCGAGGAACACCACCATGATCCCCAGCACCGTCCCGAGCAGGCCGATGTACGGGCCGCCGGCGATGGCGTTGGACAGGGTCGAAAGCTTGGAACTGAGGGCCTGGTTTTCGCGGGTGCGCACGCCGTCCATGGAGCAGCGGATCGCTTCAATAGTCGCGGCCGAGACCGAAGAAGTGTCAGCACCCTGGGCGCGGCGGGTGCGGATTTCCTTGACCGCCACCAGGTACAGACGCCACAGCGAAGAATGGGTCAGGCGCTCAGCCAATTGCGCGTCGTCGGCATACATCTCCAGGCGGGTGCCGATCTGCGCGAAATGCTCGCGGAAGATCTCGTTGCCACTGCTGAGCCGGCTGACCTGACGGTTCTTGCGCAGCATGATGACCCACGACTGGAACATCATCCCTACCAGCACCAGGATGATTACCCAGGCGTCGACGGGAACCGCGTTGAGCAGGAAGCCCAGGCTGCCGAAACCAAAGCCGGACTGTTCTTCATCCACGCCATAGGCCACCAGCTTCGACTCGGCGCCCTGGGCGCTGGCGTCGGCCAGCAACAGCGCGGCCGGGCGCGCCACTTTGGACAGGCGCAGCTCATCGATGGCGCCGGCGAAGGGCTGGTGCGTGCTGCCCGCTTCCGGCAGGTCGGCACCGATGGCCAGTTGGGAATTGAACGCTGGCAAGGCGACAGCGAAGGTCGCGGTTTCGCGGCCATTCACATACAGCGAGACCTTTTCACCTTCGGCGGTGAACGCCAGGTGCTGCCATTGGCCAGGGTTCAGCGGTTGGGTCGACACGGTGCGCTGGCCGTCGATTTCCACAAACGGCATGCCTTGGTTCACGCCCAGCAGCAGGTTGTGGGAGCCGTCGCGCCGGGCCAGCACCACTTGCTCACCGCTCGCCTGGTCCAGGCGCAGCCAGGCACTGAAGGTGAATGCGCCACCGGCTGCATGTTGCAAGGATGGGCTGGCCGGCAACATCAAGGGCTGGCCGCCAAACTGTAAGGCGCGGCCGATCACGCCGTCGATGCTCACGCCCGTGGCGTTCAGTGCGGTGTTGGCGTAGGCCGTGGTGTCCCGGGGCGGTGTGGCAGTGGCCCCATCAAAATGGTAGAGCGCGGTGTAGTTCGGGTCAAACGTCAGTTGGCCGTTGGCGGAGGCCGCGGCTTTCTGATTGCCGTAGTACATCCACAGGTCCTGGCGCTGGCCGCCTTCGACCTTGGGCACATCGACCCAGATCAGCGCCATGCCCATCAACGGGTCGAAGCTTTCGATCTGGTGGTTGAACACGGTCTTGTCATCGGCACTCACAAAGCGCAGGTCGGCACCGTCTTCCTTGACCCCGTCAAAGGTGAAATTGCCCGTGTGCAGGCGCACCAGCAGCGCGGTTCGGCCCAAGGCCTGGCTAATCGCGGCGCCTTGGGCGGTGGTGTCTACCGAGATCTGTTTGCGGTAGTGCCAATCGTCCTGCCACCAGGCATGGGCGGTGGCCGGGAGCGCGAAGCCCAGGCAGATCAACAGGCTCAGGAATAGGCGTTGCATGGGTGAAATCTCCGGAAGAAAAAGTCAGAAAGTCGCCTGCACACTGAAGTGCAGTCGCGAGTCCTGTTTCTGGGTGTTCGGTCCATCGAGCAGCGGGTAGCCCCAATCCAGGCTGCCGGACAACCATTTGCTCAAACTGGCGCGGGTGCCCAGGCCGACACTGGCCAGGCTGTATTCGTCTTCTTGCTCAGGCAGCGGGTCGTGCAGGCGCATGCGCGCGCCTTCGGCGAATGCGTAAAAGCGCCACTCCTGCACATAACTGCCGAGAAACTTGGCCAGGGACGGCGTGCGCAACTCTTGGGAGAGCAAGTAACCCTCATCCCCGGTGCGTTCCGCCGCCAGGTAGCCGCGCACCGAAGTGGCGCCGCCGGCGGAATACTGCTCGTTGGAGACCAGCGGCCCCGAGGCGAGTTGGAAGCCACTTTTGGTGGCTGACTGCCAATCGTTGGCGAAGGTGTAGGTGTAATTCAGGTCGCCCTTGAGCACGGCAAAACTGGCGCTGGCCTTGTAGCGTTTGTACTCGAATTCTTCGGCGTCGCTGCCGTAGCCGAAGAACGCGCGGGTGCCCACCACCAGGTTCAGGCCCAAGCCCAACTGTGATTGCTCGGTGTAGCGAAAGCCGTTGTAGCCAAAGGTGAACGGTGCGTACTTGAGCGGCACCTGGTCGCTGCTGGCGCCGAATTTGAGCTGTTCGTCGAAGTCCTTGAAGTCCACGCCGAACGAAAACGAGTTGGCCCAGTTTCCCGCCGCCGGCAGGTTGTAAATGGCCGACACGCCGTAGGAGTGGCCCTTGCCCAATACGTTGCTACCGCCGAGGGTGGCGATGTTGCTGTCTGACTGGTAACCCGAGAACTGCAAGGTCCAGCGCTCATCCAGCGGCGCGCTGTAGGCGCCCGACCAGACCTTGGCATTGGCGCTGTCCTGGGGCGCGGTGAAATAGGTCAGCGAGATGCTGTGGCCCAGTTGCCACAGATTGTCGTAGCCGAGGGTCGCCACCGAGCGCAGCTTTTCGGTGTCGGCGCTGTAGTCGTTGTTAAGGCCAATGCTGGCGTGCCAAGGGTTCTGGTCTTCCACCTGCAAATCCACATCCATGGTGCCGGGGCGCTGGCCTTCGCGCACCAGCGGCGTGACCTGGCGCCCGGCACTGCGGTTGAGGCCGGCCAACTGGGTTTGCACCGTGGCAAAGTCTGGCACCGCGCCCTCTTCCAGCGCTGGGACCTGCTCGCGGATTTCCACCGGCGAATAGTGCTTGGCGCCGACCACACGCACGCGTCCCACCTTGGTTTCGCTGACTTGCAGGTAAACGATGCCGTCATCGACCTTCTGCTCCGGCAGCTCGACAAACACCGACTGATAGCCGCGTGACTGGTAGATCTTCTGCAGCGCATCGCGGGCGCCTTCGATATCGCCCAAAGTCTTTTGCGGACCGAGGAACGGGTACACCGCCTCCTCGATCGTCGCCGCATCGAGCACCGTGTTGCCGCGCACGAAGTACTCGTTGACGTCGACCTTGCGCGCCGCTTGCTCTTCCTCGGCCAACGCGATTTGCGTCACGCTCCCCAGCGTCACGCAACACAGCGCCAGCGTTAATTTGAACAGATGCTCCACACCGCCCCCTGACATTCTGATTTTTTGCGCCGCCACCGATTGCCCGGCATGCGGCCTGCTCAATTGCTGGTGATCGAGGTGTTACCGTGGCGTGCCAGCCAGGTGTGCAACAGCGCGAAGTTCAGCGAGAACTCCGGCATGTGCAGCAAGGCGCCACAAAACACGTCACCGATGATTTTCTGGATGAGTTGCACCGCACGCGGGTTATTCAGCAGCGTGGCGATGTCGCGGGTGAGCACATGAATGCTCCAGACCTTTTGGTTCAGGTCCAGGCCGACGAACCAGCGAAACAGCAGGTTGTAGTTCAGCTGTTCATGCAGTTGCTGCTCGCTGGGTACCGAATACAGCAGTTGCAGCAAGAGGACTTGCAGCACGGTGTGCGGGGCGATCGACATCGCGGATTCGGCCACCAGCCACTCACGGTGCTGGTCGAGCACTTCGTCGATCTGCGGGCGCAGCAACACCAGGGAATGGCCCGCCGGGATGTAGCTGGACACTTCCTTCAACGCGCCCTGCCAGTCGTCCTGAGAGACAATCCACACCCACGGCGCACCGTAGCGGTACACCGAAACCGGCTTCTTGCGCGCGGCTTCAACGATCTTCGACAGGCGCTGATCGAGCTCCTGCATGCCTACTTTCGAGTAACGTTCCATAGTTCCCACTTGCCCCACTCCTGGCGTCTTGCTGACGGCTGGGGAGGCAGCTTGTGGCGGCCTCCAGCGCGTTACATAGGAGAGACAGGGGGGGACGGGAGCTACCGAACTTTTGTCATGAAAGCTTCATTTTGGATTGGGTGGGGGGCAATTCTTGGTGGGGGACATATCTGTTATTTGAGTAACGGCTGATATGGGTTGCGCCCTTACGCTTTTGCTTTTGATCTGGGGCTAAGACCTTTTGGCTACTGTTGGGTCTTTGTTTCCAAAAGTGACCCGCTGTAAAAGCGGAGCCATAAGCCGCCATTACCGCAGAAACGGCTATGGACTCACCCACCAAGCCCTCCCTGCAAAGGCAGTTCATAAGACTTCTTGACCGTGCGCACCACCAACGTCGACGAATAAGTGCGAATCGGAATATCCCGATAAGTCTCCAGAAACCGATAGATATACTCCGTGTACTCCGTAGCATCCCGAAACTTGGCCACCATCACAAAATCAAACTCCCCGGTCATCAAGTAACAATCCTGAATCTCCGGGCGACTGGCGAGAATGTGCTGCATCCTGCGGTCAATATCCTTGCTGTCCCTGTCCAGCTTGATCAGGAAAAACGCCGTGACATGGATCCCCAGCTTGCGCTCATCCAGTACGGCGACTTTAGCCTTGATAACCCCCACGCTTTCCATGCGGCGAATCCGCCGGTAACAACTGGTGGACGACAGCCCCACGCTGTCACTCAACAACTCCAGGCTCTGGTCGCAATCCTGTTGCAACTTGCCCAGGATCTTCAAATCCATGGCGTCTGTCATCGGTTCCAAATCATCCTTGAAAAATGCAATGAATCCGTCGCAATGACGGGCTAATTTGCACAAATCCTGCGCAGTGGCTAGTTAACATCGATTCAGCTTAGCAGCCCCGCCAACACCTGGCCTCAGGGCGGCATGAGAGGGATCTTATGATAGTCGCGAAACCGACATGGACCGCTGATATCCAAGGACTTTTCAGCGCACCCTACTGGGTGCCCGCCGCCCAACGCGCCGCCGTGGCGGCCACCTGGGTGGGCTGCATGAATGCCTACGACGTATTCCTGGAAGACCCGGCGTCGGTCAAGGCCTGGTCGGAAACCATCTACCAGCACCTCGCCTCACGCAACATGCCACTGACCACCGACCAGCAGCAATTCTGGCCGATCGACGCCTTGGAAACCTTCCGGCTATGGGTCAACCAGGGGTGGCGGCTGAACAGCATTTCGCCGTTTGACCTGGCCGAGCGCATCCCGCCTCCGGCGTTGCCGCACCCGGTTAAACGCGTACGCCAGGACATCCGCGCCCTGAGCCCAGAGCAATTGAACCTGTACCGCGCCAAGCTGGATGACCTGATGCACATCGGCGACCCGGACAGCGGCTCGCCCTGGCAGCGTTACGCCTACATTCACACAAACTGGTGCCTGCATTACCAAGAGGCCTTCGCCCTGTGGCATCGCGCTTACTTGCTGTACCTGGAAGCGTTGATCGACTGCGCGATCCCGTATTGGGACTGGATGGCCGCAGACGCCAGTGTAGACGGCAGCCCACAAGCCGGCTTACCCCAGGCATTCCTTGATGAAACCTATGTGCACCCGCACACCAGCGAGGTGCGACGTAACCCGCTGCGCTATGCCGCGGCCAAGGATGGTTGTTCAAAGGTCTGCGCCACGGCACCCGTCGCGGGCTTGGAATGCCTGTACGTGCAACGCAACCCGTTGTTCTACACCCAGGGCGAGGCTTTTCGCGCCGAGCGGACCCAGCTGTATGGCATGAGCCGGATCTTCCAGCAGCAAGTGGTCGATGCGCTCGCGTTCACCACCTTCAGCCAGCCCCAAGGTGTGCCGGGTTATCCCTGGGCCAACATCACCGCCTTCAATCCGCCGCAACCCGACAACCTGTACCCCAACCGTGCGCTGAACTTCGACGGGCTCTACGAGCAACCCCACGACAACTATCACGGCTGGATCGGTGGCGACATGGCCGATAATGCCTACACCGCCTTTGACCCGGTGTTCTGCTCGTATCACGCCAATATCGACCGCATGCTCGAAGTCTGGATTCGCGCCAATCCGGCGGCGCAGTACACCACTCAGTGTCTGCTGCAGCCCTTCGCCGGGGCCCAGGCCGACGATGTGACCTTCACCAGCGCCGATGCCTGGCGCTACACCACGCTGGGAGACATGGCGCAGGACAGCCGGCACATCGGCTACGACTACGGCACCCCGGTGGCCCCGCAGTTCGGCGCAGCCAAAGCGACGGCTCCGGCCTGTTGCCAGGCGCAAGCGGCCGGCAGCGGGCCCTGGGTGGTGTTCGACCACGTGCGTTGCACCCACGACACGTACCTGATCGACGTCTTTCTCAATCAACCCGACGCCACGGCGCAGCACGCGAGTGCCGACAACCCGCATTACGTCGGGCGTTTCAGCCGCATCGGCATGGGCCTGGTGGACGACAAGGGCCGCTGCATCACCCAGGGCGTCTCCCGCGCACTGAATGCCGCGCGCGCCGTCAAGGCGCTGAACCTTGCCCCGACTGACGCGGCGCAGTTATCGCTGATCGTGACCCACCCCGATAGCGGCCAGGTGTTGACGCCCGAAGCGTACACGCCACTGCCTGGCTTTATCGCCCAACTGGTGTGGGACGACCCACGCCAATCCTCCGCCGGCCCCGCTCCGGGAACCGGTTGCTGCTCCACTTCCACCACTACCCCTGCTGGAGAACGCACATGAGCACGCCCTTCACCCAATTCACCTCCCCTGCCGAACAAGCGCCCAAGGACTACAACAAGCTGGGCCTGGAGGACCAGCTGTCGACCTTCGAAACCAATTGGAACAACAACGTCACCGGCTGGACCCAAATGTCGGTCATCGGCAACCCCTGGTCGAACCTCAATGACGCACCGCGTTCGGGCTACTACAACCCGCTGGAAAGCGGCTACGGCACGCAGACACCGCTGACCATTACCTGGCAGCCCTTCCCCAATCGACTGTGGACGTTTTTCTACAACAATGGCGCCGCCGTGGTTCCGCAACTGGGCGGCACGGCCATGACCCTGGACCAGGTGATGCAGTTGACCGATCACGGCCAGATCACCCTTAACAACACGCTTTATTCGCTGTACCCGGACCCGGCGGCAACCCAACTGCAGATCCCCAAAGTGTTGTGCAAGTCCATCAACTGGCACGGCCCCTATGCCGATTTTTCGCCCTCGGGTCCACGGGGCTGGCTGGATGAGTATTGCGAGTGGTCCATCACCCGCGACCCCGACGGCAACATGCGCAGCATCATGTTCACCAGCGAGAACCCGGCCTACTTCCTGACCATGTGGAACATCGACCCAAATGCCGTGCTGGGGCTGTACCAGGCGTACGTCGACCCGCAGGTGAAACTCGAAGACCTGTACCTGCGCTACACCGCCAACGGCCCGACCGGCAATGCCGGTGACCCGGTGATCGATGAAACCACCGGGCGGCCCGCCTATGACACCGTCAACAAATGGAACGCCGGCACCGTGCGTATACCGGGCGTCTCAGGCGGCGCGATGCACCTGACCTCCGGGCCCAACACCCTGAGTGCCGAGATCTACCTGGCGGCCGCGGCCACCATCCTTCGGCCGATCCAAAGCAGCGGCAACCAACAGAACCTGATCTGTTGCGCTCAATACGGGCAGAACTATCGCAACTCCGACCCGCATATCGGCTTTTCCGCCAACCAGGCCGCGGTTAAAAACCTGATCTCGTTGACCAATCCCATCGGCCTGTACCTGCAACAGCCGAAATCCTTCAGCACCTGGAAAGGCCCTCAAGGCCAGGATGTGAGCAGCTACTGGCGCGTCACCCGTGGCACTGCCGGCACCGGCCCGAACAACTCCGACCAGATCTTGCAGGCGGTGTTCGAGGTGCCGCACAGCGCGGGGTTCTCGATCAATGACATCACCATCAACGGCACGCCGATCGACTACGTGTGGGTGATTGCCAACGAATTGAATGTCGCCTTGAGCGTGACGCCAGCACCGTTGACCGCCACGCCCAAGGAATGCGACTGCGTGGCCGCCAATAACACCGATGCCCAACCCTGGCCCGTGCAGCTGCTGCCATTGGACCTGTTCTACGGCCAGTCACCCAGCGACTTGCCGGCCAGTTTTGCACCCGGCAGCTCAGCTCAGTTCGTGCTGGTGGTGCAAGGGGCAGACCCGAACACCACTGTGGCGGATGCGCGGGTGCAGTTTTCCAACCCGGGGATCAGCGCCCAGGTCACGCAGTTCTTGCCGGATGCCTCGGCGATTCCCGGGCAGACCGACAGTGGCGGCACGCAAGGCTACGTCATGACCGTCAACGTCAGCGGCAACGCTGCGCCGGGGCTGGTCAGCGTGCGGGCGCTGAACCCCAGCGAAGCCGCCAACCCCAGCGCGGCCCAACACCCATGGGAAAGCGGCCTTGCGCTGGTGCCAGGCGCCTGACTGGTCCCTGCCGCCCATGCCTGGCGTGGGCGGCGCCCCTAAAAGCCTTGAGCAAGGAATGCGATCATGTACGGATGGCCTCGCCCGCTGTGTCGGGCTCGCTTGAATGTTTTCTCGTTACTGGCCGGCGCCCTGCTGTCACTGGTGGCGCCGCCACCGGCCAGCGCTTCGGACGCGCAGACCTGCGTCCAGCAACTGGTGTTCGACCCCGCAAGTGGGGGCTTCCTGCCGGTGAACAATTTCGGCACCGAGCAGGACTTTCTCAATTGTTTCGGCTGGCAACTGTTCATCGCCATGAACTGGCCGGTCAATCCCGGCTGGCCGGCCGACCCGACCCTGGCGGGCGAGCCAGACACGCAAAGCAGCGCTGCACAGTTCGGCGTGCCGCAAACGCCCGGCAAGCCGATGAGCAACGCGCCGGTGTGGGCCAGCTACAAGGACGCCAACGACATTTTCCTGCCCGGTGCACCCAAACCGACCGGCTGGGGCGTGGAAACCCTGGTGCCGTCCAATTGCACCGCCACCGGCAACCTGAAAGCGTTCTCCACCGGCGCGCGCAAATTCATTACCGCCACGTCGGAAAGCGCGATCAACCGCAAGCACCGCTTCCACCTGTCCAGCGGCACCCAGGTGACCCTGCCCGATTCGATCATGGAAGCCGCCGGCGGCTGGCTGACGGACCAGTCGGGCAACCTGGTGTTTTTCGAGCGCAAGGTCGGCAAGGCCGAGTTCGACTACATCGTCAATAACGGCTTGTACGACGCCGCCAATCAATTGATCGTGGCGCAGAACAGCGACAACCGACACCCCGCCGGCCTGTCGTTGCCTGCGGGCAAGCTGGTGCGTGAGCTGCCGGCCAAGGCGCTGCCCCAGGAAGAATTGGGCGCGCTGGAGCTCAAGGCGGCCTGGCGCATTCTCACCGACAAACCCGAGCTGTACGCACGCTACCTGACCACCGTCGCCTGGCTGCAACGCCCTGACACGCTGCAATGCACCCAGGAAGTCGTAGGTCTGGTGGGCCTGCATATCATCAACAAGACCCAGACCCAGCCGAACTTCATCTGGACCACGTTCGAGCAGGTCGACAATGTGCCTGACGGCGGCGCCACACCGCCGCAGGGCTACAGCTTCAACAACCCGGCCTGCACCGGTGATGCCTGCACACCCAACGTCGCCCGCGTGCAATGTGACGCCACCCACACGCCGCCCAACTGCACGCCATTTAACCAACCGGTACAGGCCACACGGGCCAATGCCACGCCTGAGGACATGCAAGCGTTAAACACGGCGGTGCAGCAGACCTTCGCCCAGCAGACCCAGGGACAATCAGTGTTCCAGTACTACAAACTGGTGAACGTGCTGTGGTCTAAAACGCCCAACGCACCTAACGATCCAGGCCCTGGGCCGAACGTGAAGACGCCGCTGTCCTATGGGCCGTTTGTCAGCGATCAAAGTGTTGCCGTCGCCAATACCACCCTGGAAACCTATGTGCAGACAGAGAACTGCAACGACTGCCACCAGTACGCGGCCATTGCCGGTGGTTCCAAATTGGCGTCGGACTTCTCCTTCCTGTTCAGCAGCGCCGACTCCGCGAAGAACACTCGCCTGATCAAACGCATCGAGGCGTTCAAGACCCTCAAGGATGATCATTAGGCGGGGGTTTCGGGCCTGCCCCTCAGTGGGAGGCCGGCCCCACAGCCGACCGAGAAACGCCCGAAAAAAAGGGGCGATCATTGATCGCCCCGAACGGTACATCGAGAGGTCCTTTCCTAAGCCTTACAAACTGATCTGCTTGCGCTCCTCATCCGTCAACCGCGCCCGCGCCTGTTCGCTCAGCGGCCCCGCGCCCAGCACCTGAACCGGGCTGTTGGGGTTGTAGGCAGAGTTTTTCTGCTGCGGTTCCGGTTCACGCGGCAACGGCTCGCTGCCCAGGCTCAATACTTCCACCGTCATGATCGAAGGCCGGCCCTGCTTGGCCGCCGCCTGCTGGCTGCGCGCCGCGTCTTCCGCCGCCTGCGATGCCGCTGCCCCTGCCGCGCTGGCCGAGCTCATGGCTCCCGTGTTGACCGTGGCCGACACCGGCACCCCGGACGACTTGCCCTGGCTCTGGATATTCGCGGCGTTCACCACGCGCAACGCGGCGATGTTGACGTTGCCGGATACGCGAATCCCCGCCTCCCCTGCGTCGATGGTGCCCAACGGTGCGATCAGGTCGATGTCCCCCGCCGGCACTTCCGGAATCGGGTTCAAGGTCGCGATCCCCGCGCCCGTGCTCGGCACCGACGGCGACAGGCCGACGTTGCCCCAGTTGTCATAGACACGCTTGGGCGGCGTGTACACCACGGTGGTCTTGGAGCCGCGACCGGCGTTGATGTCGCCCTCGCTGGTCCAGCCCATGATCGAACCGCCGAAGGTGGTCATGATGCGGCTCTGGCCAAGCAGGATGCTGCCCATTGAATAGAGCTGGATATCGCCGGCACCTTGGGTAATCACACCCGCCGTCGACGGTGGCGCCTCGCCCTCGATGCCGAAGGTCTGGCTGCCGCCTGGCGTGAGCATCTGGATCGAGCCACCGAAGTTGGTGTGCACGCCCGAGCCGCCGAACAGTGTGATGTCGCCTTTGTAGGTAATCGGGTTGCCGGCCACGTCCTTGTCCGGGAACAGCGCCGCAATAGCGGCGCGGCCACGCAGGTAGCTGCCTTGGCGCACGCTGCCGTCGGTGTTGTACTCGCGCCCTGCGGCCTTGAGTTCGGCAAAGTACAGGTCGCGGGCAAACACGCGTTGCTGCTCGGCGGGCAGCGCCGAGTAGTAGGCGCGTGCCTGCTCGGTATCGCCGACAAAACCGAAGCGCTCGGCGAGCCAGGTGACCAGCTCGTTTTCGTACGTCTTGGCGACCTTATTGCCTTGAATCGACTCGCCAGGCTGCGCCAGGTTGGCGGGGTTCAGGTACGCCTCGACGAAGCGCAGGTAATCCGGCCCATGGGGACCGACGCCCGCCTGCATGACGATGCTCGCCCCAGGACGGTTGTCCCCGGCCAACAGGGGCCCGAGGCTGGTCACGCTGGACTCGCCCAACGCCCCGAAACCGGTCAGGAGGATATTGCGCCCCGCCGACAGTTCCAGCAGGCCGGGCCCGGCGACCTGGAAGTTGCTGTACAGAATGTCGCGGCCGGCGGACACCACGGAGATGTCGTTGAGGTTGTTGTGAAGGATCAGGTTGTCCTGGGTGCGTATGTCCACAACAGCAGTCGACTCCTGACCGAAGCGGCGACCGCTGCTGACGATATCGCGTCCAGCCATCATCCAGACCGGTCCATTGCCCTCATACCAGGTCTGGCCTTCATGCAAGCTGCCCGCCGCTGCACTGAAGGCAATCACGCGGCCACTGCTGACGCCGACCAGATCCCCGTCTATCGCGTAAAAACGTGCGGGTTCAGCACTGCCACCGGGAGACAGCGTGGCCGTCCCCGGCCCGTACACAAACAACGGCTGGCTGCCCGAGTTACCGTTAACCGACAGGTTGCTGGCCTTCACCGTGTTACCGATGCGACCCTGATACGCCGGATGCCAAGGCGTTGCCAGAGTACTTTGCGCCGTCCCGGATTGGCTGACGGTCATGCCGCCGGCGTAGATCGAATCCTGGGCCAGGAACTGCAACTGGCCGTTTTCGCCGGGCGCCAACAGCAGTGGGTAACTGTAGTTGTCGTCGCCATTCACCTGCGTCTGCGCCGCTTTACCGTAATACAGACTGCCGCCGGCTGCCGTAGCCCTGACGATCGATGGATAGACCACCGCCAAATCGGTCGTCGCGTCGGATCGGCTGAAGGGCGTGAGGTTGCCGCCCAGGGAAAACAGGTCGATCGACGTACCCTTGGTCCACAGTGTGAACCAACTGGTACCGGTGCCCTGTTCAGCCCCTTGAGCGAAGGGGGACAGGTGGGAGAGTACGACTCGCCCCGGGTCTTCGACGTTCTGCACCACCAGGTCACCCAGGGTTTGCAGATTGAACGTAGCATCGCCCGGCACCAGGGTCATTCCGCCGCGAGCCGCCCCACGGGTCGCGACCAGTGGGTCGTAGGCACGGGTTTCGCCGGGGCTCTGGAAGTTGGCGCTACTGCCATACATCACGTCGACACTGCCCACGGTAGCACTGCGTAATTGCACGTCACCTCGCAGGTTGACCAGTACACCATCACGATGGTCAGCGGTGTCGGCAACGCTGGCCGGGTTCAGTGCCCCACCGATGCGCACGCGCAGGTCGCCGCCACCGGTCAGTTGCAGGCTGCCATCGCTGGCGACCCGGCCCGTGCTGCCCACAGCCAGCACCAAGCCCTGGCTATGCGGGTTAGCCTCGACATGACTGGTGCTGTAGCCCAGTGTGTTCAACACGCCGGCATCACCGCTGACGTTGACATCCACGTTCCCGCCGCCAAGGGCACCGAAGCCGGTAAAGCCGAGCATCTTGTCCGCCGCCGTCGTTGCGGTGTAGCTGCCGAAATTGATCCACCAGGCCGTCGGCTGAGCTTGCCCGCCCGTCGCCACATCGCTACTGCCCTGGCGCCATAACCAATTGCCGACGGCAGCGGAGTCCACCCCGGCATCCTTGGGGTTGGGGCGCGTGGGGCTCAACGCGGTGAGGCTGGTGATATGACCGGTCAGGTCCCCTCCGACATTCAGCGTCAGGTTGCCCCCTGCCTCCGGGTACCAGGCCCGATACCGGCTGGTCGGCGAGCCATTGACGAACTGTTCAAAGAAGCTGCCGGGGTCGCTCAGCACCGTTTTACTGGACGGGTCAGCGCCTGTCGGCGTCGCCTTGGGCAGGTTGTAAGGGTCGCCGGCAAAGGTGCCGGTCGACGAGGTGCCGGCCGTGTAGACGCCGTACAACGAATCCATGCTCAGGCTGCCCGCACTCAACAATTCCAGGTCGCCGGTGCCAGTGCGGATGACGCTGAATCGCGTGCTGGAAGGGGTGGCGGCGTATTCCTTGTCCGCCTTCAACAGGCAGAACTCAGGCGCACTGCCACACACCTCAGCCACAGTCGGGTATTCAATGCTCTGGAAAAACGCATCGGTCATCTCGGTATTGACGACCACAGTGATGCCTTGACTTGCCAACTGATCAACAGCGTACTGGGTGAATACATAGGTGACCTTGGGCTTACAGTACTCCGGCGATGCGGCACAGAAGTCCTCGATTGAACCCAGCCCGAAGCCATCGAGTACCGCCTGATCAATCGGTTCGCCCTCCTTGACGACCACACCGGCAAAGCCCATATCAATGACTGCCTGGGCGGTCCAGGTTTGCACGCCTTTTGCCGGAATTTCCTTGGCAAACATGCCGTAGTGGTTATCCGCCAAGTGGATGTCACCACTGCGCGGGTGGGCTTGCAGGATACGGCTGTCAGCCGCCTCGGTGTCGGCGCCCGCCACCAGGCGCAACGACCACGATTGAGTGCCTTCGGCCAGCATCGGCGAGATCGCCCACACCTGGCCGGCGGCGCCGGAAACCCCGACGCGCAGTTGCACCGACGTCGCCCCGTTGGGCAGTTTCACATCGGTGCCTGCGGGGATCAGTCCGCCCTTCGGCAAGGCTTTGGTGCCGCTGAGCAAGACGATGTTATTGCTCAGCGTTGCGCCGTGCACGGTGGGCAGCGGCACGCCTTTGGGCCAGATCATGGCTTGCAGGCGCGTGCCCTCCGTCAACAACGTGCCGGCCCCCAGTTGTGTGCCCGCCACCAGGGTTTGCGCCTGGCTGAGCAAGGTGCCGGCGGCAAACAGCAGGTTACCGCCGGCATCGCGCACATCCGCCGACAACACGCTGCCGGCGGGCAGCACCAGGTCCTGGTCCAAGGTCGCGGCCACCGGCAAGCGCGTGTCGGCAGCCACCGTCAAGCCTTTGATCGGCAAGTCGTAGTTAAGCGTGGCGCCCGCCGGGAAGGCAGTGCCGTCGGCCAAGGTCACGCCATTGCCCGGCACCACGATAGTCCCACCACTGAAATCGACACCCGGCAACAGCACCCAGCCTTTGTCATCCTCGGACACTGGCGGCTTGGCGAAACCGTCGTTGATGCTGCCGTAGATATTCAGGTCGCCGCCGGCACGCAGGGTCAGGCTGCCGGACTCGCCGCTGCCATACACCGCGTTGTTCTTCTGGCTGTTGGGGTTGAGGCTGGCATAGCGGTAGCCGGACAGGTCCAGATCGCCTTGCACCACCAGGTCGCCGTCCGGGGTGTTGCTGACGATTTCCACGCCTGGGCGCAGGTGGAAGGCATCGGCATACGTGGCGTTGTTCAACCCGGCGAGTTTGTTTTGCAACAGATCGTTATTGAGCAGCGCGGCATTGATAAAAGCCTCGCTCAAGGCGTGCTTGCCATCCAGGTAGCCCTGGGTGATCTCCTGATACGGTCTGCCGCTGGCGGTCGGGTCGGTTTTCTCCGGGGCATCGTCGTAGGTGGCCATGCCGTTGAGGGTAATCGAGCGCGCGCCCTGGATAGTCAGGCGCCCGCTGGCATCGATATTGATGTCATTGCTGCTGCCGTCCGGGTTGAACAACCGTGGCGCGTTCAGCTCCAGGGTGCCGCGATTGCGCCCATCGTTGCCGGCCGTGCCGTCGGTGCCGTGGCGCAGGTCGATGCGCACGCCATCGGCCAGGGTCAGTTGGCCGGTGCCGGAACCCAATACCACCATGGCGCGGTTCGGCGCGTCGATGATCTTGCCGTAACTGTCCACGCGCAGCTTGCTGCCATGGGCGTCGAGCACTGCCGTGCTGTCCAGGGTCAGGCCATTTTTGCCGGCCAGGTTGATGCTGCCGACCCGCTCACCGCTGGCGTCCACCAGGCCATTGACGCGCAGGCTGCCATTGTCCACCGACACGCTGATGGTGCCGGCCTTGAGCCCGTTGCCGATGGTCAGGTCACCCTGCTTGAGCTGGAAGCTGCGCGCGCCGAACACTTCGCCCTGGTTGAGGCGCTGGTTGAGGTCGGCGAACTGTTGGTCGAGGGCGCCGCTGCTGCCCAGGCGTTGCGCCTGGATTTCCACGGTGCCGGCCTGGTACGGCATTGAAGTGCCGCCGGCCAGGTAGCGGCCGCTGCTGCTGCCGAGGATTTTGCCTTGCAGGTCGACGATGCCCCCGGCCGCGTCTGTTGCCACGGCGCGCAGTTTGCCGGCCTGGTTGTTCTTCGCGGACAGGTCGATGGTCGAACCCGCCGCCTGCAGGATATTGCCGCTGCGGCTGTCCAACAGCACATCGCCGCCCCAACCGTATTGGGTCACGTCGTTGAAGGGAATGGCGCGACCGGCCACGTCGATCAACGCGTCATCGGTCAACACCACATCACCACGGGCGCTGAGGCTGACTTTGCCGCTGGGCAACACCACCGCACTGGCCAGCCGAATGCTGTCGCCCTGCAGGGACAGTTCGGCACCCTGGCCGCTGGCCGTGCCACGCGGGCCGGCGGACGCGCCGATGTCGATCGCACCGCCCGCCTTGATCACGTTCACCGAGCCGGCTTCACCGGTCATCAGTGGCGTGCGGATAGTCAGGTTGCCGCCGCTGTACTGAAAGCCGCTGATCGGGTCATAGGCGCCCTGGCTCTGGTACACCGACAGGCTGCCCTTATGGTTGGCCGTGATGCGCTCGCTGGCGTTCAGACTGACGTTGGCAAAGCCCAGCGCCAGGCGGTCGAAGCTTTTCACGTTGCTCGGCTGGCCAAAGGCGCCATAACCGAACTCGATCCGCTCGGCGTTGACCTCCAGGCGCCCGCTGCCGGTGCCCGCTCCCCCCGCCACCACCGCGCCCGGCGCCGTGATCGCGCCCAGCCAGATCAGGTTGGCGGTGTGGATCGTCGCCACGTCGTTGGCGCCACCGGCGCCGTACAGGGCCGGGGTGGACAGCATCAGGTTGCTCAGCAGCGATTTGCCGGTGAGCGGGTCATAGGTGTCAAGTACCGCATTGCCGTAGAAGTTGAACCCGTCGCGGGCCGAGAGCTGCAGGGTTTCCAAGGCCGGTGCGCCGAACTGCGTATCGCCGCGCAGCAATTGATCAAGCAGCGCCTGGCTGAGCGTCAGCCCAGCCGGCAAGCGATTGGCCGCCGCCGCTGCGGCCAGGGCGTCCGCGCTGCCCAGGTTGATGGTGTTCACGCCCAGGTTCAAATGACGGGTGCCGTAACGCACCTGGTCGCCGAGCTGAAAGGTGCTGTCGGTCAGGGCCACGATGCTACCGTTGGAGTACAGCCCGGTCTGGCCACTGCACACACCACTGCTGCAGGCACCGATGTTGATGCCCTGGCTGATCACGCTGCCCACCTTGGGCGCACTGATCACATTGAGCAGGCCATTGGACACCGCCAGCATGTTGGCCACCTGGTAGATATAGCCGTCGCGGGCATCGTAGCTGGCATTACCGCGCCCCAGGGTATTGATGGAAGCACCCTGCTCCACGACGATCGAGCCGGTGTCACTCACCAGGAACACTTCCGGTGCAGCCAGGGTTGCGCCATTGCGCAAGATCACGTTGCTATTGGCGCGATTGACCCCGCCCGCCAGGGAAATGAAGTTCCCGGACTGGCCGTACGCCACAGCCGTCATCCCACCCACCATCAGCCGCGAAGCACCCAACGCATTCAGGCTATCGGCGTTAAAGGTGATGCCAGCGAACCCGGCGGTTGCTGCCTGCCCGGCGCCGACCACTTCGATCCCTTGCATACTCCGGTCGATCACGGCCACCGTGCCGCCATACCCTCCCGATGCGGCGCCAAAGCGCCCAATACCTTGGAACGAGAAGGCCTCGGCGCCGCCTCCCGGACGCAGGGCCAGCTTCAAGGTTTTCGCGTCGGCCTCCAGCATCGGCCGTGGCACACCCAACCTCGCCGCATCGACCCTGGCGAACTGGGCGTAACTGGTTTCGTTGTATTGGGAGTAGCGCCGCAAGGTGTCGGCCGAGGTCAGGATCAATTGGCTGGCTACGCTGTTGCTGATCCCGGTATGGGCGATCGACAGCTGCCCGGCAGTGGCCCACGAGCCGTTGCGCATCAAGGTGGTTGCGGTGCCGCTGCCCAATCCGGCCAGGCCATTGATCTCGACGCGGAACGCGCCTGGCATCAACGCGTAGGTCGACGGCATCAGCGTGTAGGTACCCGCCGGCAACCCCGGCACACCGGCGCCGATGGTGACTTGCTGGCCGACCAACGGCGTTACGGCCCCGCCCTCTGCTGCGACCGGCGCGGCGCCCGGCTGTATCCCCGGCACAATGGCATAGATCGGGTTGGTGGACAGTCCCGGCAGCACGAACCCGCCAGTGGCGCCAAATTGCACCAACGGGCTGTAGCGCGCATCCGTGGAACCACCGCGCCCGGACACAAAGCCGGCACCCAACAAATCGCCTCCGCCGGACAAGTCCAGGGTGGCGTCCGGCAACACGCTGATCGACTTGCCCCCCAGAATGACCCCGACACTCAGGTCAGTTTCACGTGGGGCCACACCTCCCTGACCGATAAATTTCACAGTCTTGCCGTTGTACTTATAGACCTGGCCGTCCAGCGTTCCGCCATAGGGCAGCACCAGGCCCTTGCCACTCACCGAGGTCAGGCTGCCAGGCAGCAGTTGCACCACGCTGCTGCCCATGCTGCCGATATCGATCAACCCCAGGGGTGCGCGCACCACGCCACCCTGGCGCACCGTCGCCGCGCCCAGTTGCAGCCGGCCAAACGCCGAATACGGGACAGGCGCATCGGCGTTGCCCACGCGGCCGATGGTCAGCGTACGCAACGGATCGAAATCCAGGTCAAGGGAAGTGGTGGTCGACTGCCCACGGTAACCGGCGATGACGCGAGCACTGACTTCAGTGGCCGGGTACAGCTGCGCGGCGCGCAAGGTCATATCGCCCTGGGTCAGCAACTGCGTGCTGACACCGGTAATGATGTCGTTCTCGGCCGCACCGGCGAGAAAACGCAGGTCGCCCTGGCTGGTCAGGTTGACCTGATCGAACCCGCGACGCTCAAGGCTGGCCTGGCTGTTGTCCGCCCTGAACAGGTGGCTACGGTTACCAAAGATGACATTGCCGCGTACCTCAATCAGGCTGCCGGATGCATTGAATTGTGCCTCGGTGGCCCGCTGGGACGGGGCCGGCAGCACCGGTATCGGTCGCACATACAAATCCTTGCCCGTCTCTTCAGGCGCGAGGAAACCCGCCAACAGCAGGTGCGGCGCCGCAAGGTTGATGCGCGAGTTGCCCGCTGCGTTATCGCTGAGGCCGTAGCCACGGCTGTACAGGCGCAGGCTCTGGCCCATGTTCAAGGTTACGTCGCCATCAAAGCTCAACAGGCCGTTGCTCAACAGCGCCAGGTTATCGAAACCGCCCGCACTGACTTGGTCAACGCCCAACCGAGCATGCCCGTACTCCAGGCTGGCGGCAGCGTCTTCAGCAGTGCCGGCCAGCGTCGTCGGCTGACTTGTCTGCCCCAGCACCAGTTCACGTACTTTGAGGACGCGGTCGGTGACGGACGCTTTCTGGTAATACGGGGTGTCCAACGCCAGGTTGAGACTGCCGCCTGCCGCACCGGCACCACCGGCCCTGGCGACAAAACTACCGTCCAGGTACAGGCCATTATTCGACGCCAGCGTAATACTGCCGCCATTGCTGGCCGCTTGCACGGCGCCCTGCCCCGGCACGTTTATGAGGGCTTGGGTGCCGGAGGCCTCCAGGCGCGCGCCGTTACGCACCACCACGAACAAGTCACTGGCCTTGGCCAGGCCAGTGTTCAAGTCGAAGGTGCCGCCAATATTGATGCTGCCGCCGTCACGCACCAAGCCATAGGTGCGCCCACGGTTGTCCACCGCCGTCGCCGCGCGTGCCGCGACGTCGATCACCGCCTGCTCGCCAACCCAGATTGAGCGGCCATGGCCGATGGCGTTCACCGCTTCCGAGGCACCCGTCGTCAAGCCGCCCAGGCCCACACTGCCGCCCCAGGCATTGAGCGTGCCGTCCATCGTCAATTGCCCGACGCTGCGCAGGTTGATCGCTTGGCCGGGATCCACGTTGATCACTGCGCCCTGACCCACGGTGAGCGCCGTGGTCGCCAGTTGCGCGGCGGTGGCATTGACATGGCCGGCGGTAAGGCTCAAGCCCGCGCCCCGGCGTTGGGTCAGCACGCCTTTGGCAGCGTCTTCCTGATACAACGGCGGCGTCCAGCGCTCCAGTACGCTGGCAGGATCGCTACCGGTGGGCGTACCCGAGGCTTGGGCACCTAACCGGTAAACCGGCAGGCTGACGTCCACCTGCGTACCGTCCGTGACGATCAGCCCTTCATTGCCGGTGATGTCGTAGGCCGAGAAGCCCTTTTTGAAGAAATCACCCGCCAGTTTCAGGGTGTCGCTGCCAAGCGCATTGGCACTTTCACCGATCTGCACCTTATGCGCCTGCAACGCCAGGGTGCCGCCGCCGTTGACGCCATAGCCGCGAATATCACCCTCCAGGGCCAGGGCACCGAGCGCGCCCAGGGTTACGTTCCCGCCCTTGCCGCCAGTGAGCTTGCCATCCACGCCAAGGGTGGCCCCGGAAGACGTATCCACGACACTGCCGGCGGCCAGGTTCACGTTGCTGGAACTGCGCACCGACACCTTGCCACCGTTCACGTACGCCACACCCGCGCTGGCGGTCGGGTCCAGCGCCAGGTTGTTCCAGCGGCCGCTGGTGTCCAGCTTGACGCCGGCGGCGACGTTCACACTCGAACCACCGGCCAGGATCGTATCCGCCACCTCACCGGCCTTGAGCCGATCGACCTGGCTGAGAATGTTGCCGGCGTTGATACTGCCGCCGTGGGCCGTGAGGTTGGCATTAATCTGCACACCCGACCCGAACACGGTGATATCGCCACCGTCCGCCACACTGAGCGCGCCATTGACGGTCACCTGTTGCTTGGCAGCGACCTTGACCGCGCCCAACTGGTAGCCATTGAGCTGATCGCTGTCTAGCAGGATCTTGCCCTGGCGATCAAGCGGCAGCACGCTGCCGAGGTCCAGGCCGTCGGCGATTGCCTGGGTGTTGCTGTCGATCAGCACTTGGTCGGAGGTACCACTGAGGGCATAACGCAGCGTGCCGGTGGTTTTGTTGTAGATCGGAATGTATTGGCCAATGATCAGTTGCGCACGCTGGGCCCTGGCTTTCTGGGATTGCTGGTAACCGTCGAGGTTGATGTTCGGTGCCTGGGTCTGGCGATCCCCCTGGAACACGTCACTGATCACCTGGCCTTCCAGCACTGCGCTGGCGGTGCCGATGACCAGCTTGCCGGCATCGCGGCCCACGGTGTAACCGGCTTCGTAGCGACGCTGGGGAGCGATCAGCGGGTTGTAGTAATACTCGGTCTGGCCCCAGCGCGCGCTGTTGTCTTCATAGCCCTTGTAGAACCCGGAATAGAGAATGTCCCCCGGCGCTTTCGACAATTCATACAAGCGGCCATTCGGGCCCTTGAGCCAGGTCTGCTGAATGTAACCGGCCTGCACATCCACGGTACCGCCCGACAGGTTGATCTGCGCGCCCTGTTGGGTCACCACCTCCTTGCCGGTAAAGGTCACAGTGCCGCCTTGGGCCATCCACTCGCCCACCGAGTGGCCCTGGGTGCCCAGGTAGCCGCCTACTTCCAGCAAGCCGCCGGCGGTGTACCAACGGTCGGTGGCGTAGCCGTTGGTGCCGGCCGGTACAAACACCAACTCGCGCAGGTCGACCCACACGTCATTGTTGATCAGTTGCCCGCCGTCGCGGTTGACCGGCGCATCGCGCTGCTCGTTGCCCTGTACGTTGATCTTGATGTTGTTGGCTTCCATCGCCACCTTGACGCCGATGGCACCCGACACATCGATCATCGCGCCATCGCGCACCAGGCTGCGCTGCCCGGCGCTGACCGCGACCTGGCCGCCGGTGGCCAACGTGATCGAGCCCTTTTGGAAGTCCACAGTGCCGCCGCTGACAATCTCGATACGCGACTGGTCGGTGCGGTCAACCACCGCACTGAGGTTGTTGAACTGCCCGGTGATCAGGTTGGCGGGCGTACCGTCGAGCTTGATCAGGCCATTGTCTTTCTGGCTGTTGAGGGCCGTGCTGCCACTGGCGTCGAGCAGGATCGCGGTGGTGCTGCCCTCACCCAGGGTCACGCTGCCGGTGGTGTCGCTGGCGGCGTTGAGCAGGTGAATCGTGCCGCGCGTGTCCACTGAGGTGCTGGCCAGGGCCACGCCATTTTGCTGCACCTGGTGGCCGGTCAGGGTGATGTCGCCAGTGGAGGCCATGATCAGGCCGCTGTTGGTGACTTTGCCAGAGGTGCTGCCAGCCTTGAGGCTGGTCGCCACTTCATTGCCACGGGTGGTGGAACGGTCGTTGCCCGCCGTGCCGACGCCTTTGCGAATGTAAAAGCTGTCGCCAGCCGCCAGGGTGGTCTGGCCCTTGGCAGTGACGATGGTCCCGGCGTTTTCCACCTCGCTGCCCAGCAACAAGGCATAGCCGCCTGAGTCCGTGGAGGTCGCGGCAGTGTGCGTCTGGATCAGCGCGCCGCGCTGTACTTCCACCTTGCCCGCCGCATCGGTGAACGTGGGTTGGGTGCCATTGGTGTCGACATACAGGCCGCGCTGGGTGAACTGGTCATCCGTGATGGTCGCGGCGGCCGCCACCAGGTTACGCACATTGACCTGGCTGGTGCCGCTGAAGACCACACCGTTACGGTTCATGATCATCACGGTGCCGGCGCCGTTGATCTGGCCCTGAATTTCGCTGGGGCGCGCATTGGGGTCATTGACGCGGTTGAGCACGGCCCAGTTGGACTGCTGCTGAAAATCGACAGTGGTATTGCGCCCGACGTTGAAGGTTTCCCAGTTGAGGATCGCCTTGTCAGCGGTCTGCTCGATGGTCACCGTGGTCTTGCCGCCGGATTGGCTCTGGGTGGGCCCCTTGGCGTTGGTCCAGCCCTGGGTCAGGCTGTTATCGACCTGCAGGCCGCCCTTGCCCAAGCCATCGAGGATATTCGAGACCTGGCCGAACGCCGCCTGGCGCCCCGCCGCTTGCGCCGCCTGCTGGGCCGCAATCGCCGCGACACTGGTGTTCAATGTGCTGATGGAACGCGCCAACTGCTGCTTGACCTGCGCCTGCTGGTTTAGCGAAGGAATCCCCGGGACTTGGCCGGCACCGGTGCGCGCTGCCGTGCTTGCCTGAGACGCGCCCTTGTCGGCAAACCAGCCGGAACTGAACGCCGTGGCCGCCTGGGCATTACCGGCCACCATCAACAAGGCAATGGCCTGGGCCAAAGGCTTGAGGCGCAGGACTGTCACGGGGGCTTTGAGGTTAACCGGTGATTTGCAGCGAACCATCTGGAATCTTCCTTCTTTGTTATCGCACTGGGGCCAAGACAGGCTCACGTATGAGGGTTAGGCGGTTGGCGAGGCGCGGGACTGAACTTCTGTCATGGAAAGTTCACGCAGGGCTGTTAACGAAAAAAAATCAGCAACGGCACAGGCCGTTGCTGATCGGTGTTGCGGGTCGTTGAAGCGTGGGTTACAGCGGACGACCGATGGCGTTGCAGACGCTGGTGTTGCCGATGCCTTGAGCGTTGGAAGCGGTGGCGAAGGTGTCACGCACGGCTTTTTTCCAGTTGGCTGGCAGCGGTACGAAGCGGTTGTTGCTGATCGCGGTGTCGTTGTTACCGAAAGCACCGTAGTGACGGGCGAAGAAGCCGCGCACTTGGGTGGTCTGGGTGGCGTCGGCGTAGCACTGGCTGAAGATCAGGTTAGTGAAGCCCAGGATCGGGTAGCCGCTGGATGGGTAAGCGAAGGTGGCTGGGCCGCTTGCAGTGGCAGCAAACACCGGCACCCAGTTGTCCGGGTTGGTAGCGTCGATGAACGAGCCATCCGCGCGGGCTTCGGTTGGCGCTGGAATCAGGCCAATCGCAGTCGACACGTTGGCAGGCGCAGGGGAAACACCGCCAACCTTGGCCACTTTGGTAGCGTCATCCAGACCGGCCAGGGTGGTCGCCGCGTAATCCGGGCTCATGTAGGTGATACGGCCTTCTACGGCGTTCAGTGCATCCATCACGCCCTGGCTGCCAGTGGCGGCCACAGCCGTCGATGGCAGACCACCGCCGTAGCTGGAGGAGAAAGTGGTAGTCACTGCGAAAGGCAAGGCTTCGGTGCATTTGGCATTCAGGAAGCGCGTGAACAGCTCAGTGGTGCCGCTGGACTCGCTGCGATACACCAGGGCAATCGGGCCAGTGCGGCCAGAGTTGGTGATCTCGTTCCAGGTGGTCAAACGACCGGAGAACACGCCACACAGTTGGTTAACGCTCAGGTTGACGGCGTTGGTGCCGGCCTTGTTGAACGGAATGGCAACCGAAGTGGCCACCGAAGGCACCTGGATCAGCTTGCCCCAGGTAGGTTGCTTGGTGGAAGCATAGGTCGACAGTTCAGTCGCGCTCAGCTTCGAATCGCTACCCGCCCAGTGCACGTTCTTGTTAGTCACGCCAGCCACGAACTTGGTGTAGTCATTGTTCAGGAAAGCCGACTTGCCGTTGCCGCTGCCCACGCCGATGTACGGAGCGAAGCCAGTGGTGAGTACGCCAGCGGTTTGATACAGCGGCTGTGGCAGAGTCGCGCCGCCGCCGTTGATGTCAGCGAATGCAGCCTGTGCAGAGCACAGTGCAGCGAGGGTCATGGATACCGCGAGAACGTTGCGCTTAAACATGAAGAAGCTCCTTTCGTCGTGTTTGTACGTTGGGTAGATGGCTCTTGCATGACGCCATGGCTTCGGTCCCAAGCCATGTTGCGGGGGTGGCCAGGGGTGAAAACCATGGAGAGAAAGTCGCAGTTTCCGATGACGGTTATGGGAAAAAACCTCGGGAGGAACGCCTTGATTTTAAAAAGATTCTCGGGTGTTTTGGTCATGGTTTTGAGCGGTTTCGGGGTAGGTGACAGCGAGGTTTCAGTACGGGGTTGCTGGAGGCGGTGTGGCGTGTGTCGAGGGGGGGTAAGATGTGACGGAATGAGGAACCCGAGGTTGTTGGCGGCGGCATAGGTATCGGCAAATCAACTGAATGGGTGCAGTTCAAATGTGGGAGCGGGTTGCGTCAGTGAGTCAGGTGACCAGCTGGTTGATCTCGATGATCGGCAACAGCACCGCCATGACGATCACCAGCACCACGGCGCCCATCACCACGATCATCAGCGGTTCCAGCAACGCGGTCATGCCCATGGCGCGGCGCTCGATATCCCGCGACAGGGTCTGCGCCGCGCGCTCGAGCATCGGCGGCAGCGAGCCGGTTTTTTCGCCGCTGGCGATCAGGTGGATCAGCACCGGCGGGAACACCTTTTCCACCGCCAGCGCCGGGGCCAAGTTGACGCCTTCGCGCACTTTGGCGGTGGCGTCGTTGACGCACTGGCTCAGGCGGTCATTGGACAGGGTCTGCCGCGCCGCCTCCAAGGCCCGTAGCAACGGCACGCCGGCACCGCCGAGAATCGCCAGGGTCGAGGCAAACCGCGCGGTGTTCAGGCCCAGCACAAAACGCCCGATCAGCGGCAGGCGCAAGACGCGGCTATGCCAATTCAAACGCGCCACCGGGTTGCGTAAATACAGGCGCCAACTCCAAAAACCGCCGACGATCCCGGCGAAACACAGCCAACCCCAGGCACGGATAAAGTCACTGGCGTTGAGCATCGCCAGGGTCAGCCCCGGCAAGTCCTGGCGCGCCTGGGAAAACGCACTGACCACCTGCGGCACCACGTAGCTCAGCAAAAAAATCACGATGCCTATGGACACCAACCCCACCACGCCAGGGTAGATGAACGCAGTGAGGATCTTGCCGCGCAGATTGTTGCGCTCCTCGATGTAGTCGGCGAGGCGCTCCATCACCTGGGCCAGGTCGCCGGACTCCTCCCCCGCCGCGATCAACGCGCGGTAGATCGACGGAAAATCCCGTGGCCGCGCCGCCAACGCCTCCGCCAGGCGCATGCCGCCACGCACATCGGCGCGCACACCGGCGAGGGTCTGGGCGATGTGTTTTTTCTCGGCCTGCTCCACCGTGGCGCTCAACGCCGCCTCCAACGGCAGACTGGCGCCCAGCAGGCTCGCCAGTTGCCGCGTGGCCCAGGCCAAATCATTGTCTGAGAGTTTGGCAGTGAACAGGCTGCTGCCTGTCGCCGCTGGCTGGCCGCCTTCGATCTGCACCCGCAACGCGGTCAAACCGCGGCCTCGCAAATTGGCAAAGGCCGCGCTCTGGCTGTCGGCCTCCACATGCCCGGCCTCGACTTTGCCGCTGGCATCGGCAGCTTCGTAGCGATAGCGATTCATCAGGCGTCCCGTGTCACGCGCAGGATTTCTTCGGGCGCGGTGGCGCCGCTGCGCACCCAACGTTCGCCGTCTTCCCGCATGCTGAACATCCCGGCACGGCGCGCAGCCAGGCGCAGGTCCTGTTCGTTGGCGCCCTGGTGGATCAGGCTGCGTACATCGTCATCGACGCAAAACAATTCATGGATACCGGTACGGCCGCTGTAGCC
Source organism: Pseudomonas sp. EA_65y_Pfl1_P113 (assembly GCF_963970525.1). Classification (NCBI taxonomy): domain Bacteria; kingdom Pseudomonadati; phylum Pseudomonadota; class Gammaproteobacteria; order Pseudomonadales; family Pseudomonadaceae; genus Pseudomonas; species Pseudomonas sp. EA_65y_Pfl1_P113. The sequence goes on along the minus strand of NZ_CAXAQM010000009.1, from coordinate 48,125 downwards.
GATCTGGTTGCACTGTGCGCAGCCCACCGGACGCCACGTGCCGGGCGCAGCCGGGCCTTCCTGCTTGCAATGCGGGCACAGACGGCGCACCAGTCGCTGGGCCAAAACGCCCAACAAGGACGACGCCAACAAGAACGGCTCCACGCCCATGTCGATTAAGCGATTGACCGCCGACACCGCGTCGTTGGTGTGCAAGGTGGCGAGCACCAAGTGGCCGGTAAGCGAAGCCTGCACGGCGATTTGTGCGGTTTCCAAGTCACGGATTTCGCCGATCATGATGATGTCCGGGTCCTGACGCAGAATCGCGCGCAAGGCCAGGCCAAAGGTCATGTCGATCTTGGCGTTAACCTGGATCTGGCTGATGCCCGGCAAGTCATATTCCACCGGATCCTCCACGGTCAGGATATTGCTGGTGCTCGCATCCAGCCGCGCCAGCGCAGCGTACAGGCTGGTGGTCTTGCCACTGCCGGTAGGCCCGGTGACCAGCACGATGCCGTGGGGCTGACGGATCAATGTGTCCAGGCGGGCGAGCAATTGTGGCTCCATGCCCAGGGTTTCCAACTGCAAACGCCCGGCCTGTTTGTCCAACAGCCGCATCACCACCCGCTCGCCATGGCCGGTGGGCACCGTCGACACCCGAATATCAATCGGCCGCCCCGCCACACGCAGCGCGATGCGGCCATCCTGGGGCAGGCGTTTCTCGGCGATATCGAGCTGAGCCATGATCTTGATCCGCGACACCAGCGCGCCATGCAACGCCTTGCGAGGCGACACCACATCACGCAGGGTGCCGTCGACGCGGTAGCGCACCACGGAATGGGTCTCGTAAGGTTCGATATGAATATCACTGGCCTCGTCGCGCGCGGCCTGGGTGAGCAAGGCGTTGATCATGCGAATCACAGGCGCGCCGTCCTGTGTGTCGAGCAGGTCGGTGATTTCGGGCATGTCTTGCATCAGGCGGTCGAGGTCGACCTCGTTTTCGGCGGCACCCACCACGGCGGCGGCGCTGCCGGTGTCGGCGTAGGCACTGGTGAGCAGGCCGTCGAGTTCGTCGTCGCGCACCTGTTCGAGGTGGGCCTGGCCGAACTGGCGGTGGACTTCGCTGATGGACCAGCCGGGGGTTGAGGGGCATACCGTCAGTAGCATGCCTTGCTCGCCGGGGCGCAGGAGAATGCGCTGGGATTTGGCCCAGGCGTAAGGGAGCAGGCTCATTGGGGTAGCCCCTTTTTTGCGTGTACATATCCATTATTTGGGTAACGGCTGATTAGGGTTCCGCCCTTACGGCGGCTCACTTTGGAAAAGCCCAAAAGTAAGCAAAGGGCTCTTACCCCAACACTCGGCACCTCGCCTAGGCTCGGTGTGCCCGTAATCCGACAGGGATTTGGGGGGCCGCCTAAGATCAAAATCAAGAGCAAAAGCGAAAGCACAGCGGCCTGACAGCCGGCTTGAGTGGTGGAGATCAAAAGCATTTTTTGTGCACCGCAAATTACTTTTCTGTGGGAGCTGGCTTGTCGGATCGCCGCACCGCTGCGATGCGGACGCCTAGGTGAATCAGGCATATCCAGTTGATGCCTTCGCAGGCAAGCCAGCTCCCACAGTGGACCGAGATCGGCCTCCAAGAACCGGTCGGCTCTAAGGCCGCCGCGCTTTGCTTTTGATCTTAGGCGCCCCGTAAAACCACGCTGGCCGAACGCAGGCTTTGGAGCGTGGGTAACCCGGCAGGACGCCGGGTTAGCCGCGCTGGGCCAAGGATGGCCCATCGCGGCGGCCCACGCTCCAAAGCCGGAGTGAGGGCATGCCGAGCCTAGGCGAGGCACCGAGTGGTGGGGCGAAGACCTTTTGGTTACTTTTGGGGCGTTTGCCAAAAGTGACCCGCTGTAAGAGCGGAACCCTAAGCGGCCGTGACCGCAGCAACGGATATGTACACTCACTTAGGCACCGCCCTGATCACCGCCCTAGGCCCCTGCTGCTGCACCCCAGGAATCGCCTTCTCCACCGAAGGCAACTGCGGCGCCTGCACATCCGGCATCGCCCAACTACGCTCCGGCTGTAACCCCCCCTGCGCCCGGCGCATAAACTCATACCGGTTCAACGTAATACTGCGCCCCGCCCCACTGTCCCGAATAATGTAAGGTCGTAAAAACACCATCAGGTTGGTCTTGTTCACACTGCGTTTCTCATTGCGAAACAACGCCCCCAACCCCGGAATATCCGACAACCACGGCACCGCATCATTACTCTGGCTATACCCATCCTGCAGCAACCCACCGAGCACCATGATCTGCCCGTCATCCAACAAAATACTGGTATCGATCGCGCGTTTATTGGTCACCGTCCCCGCCGTCACGGAAGCCCGCTCATCCACGGTGCTGACTTCCTGGTAAATGTCCAGCTTCACCGTGCCGCCCTCGGAAATCTGCGGCCGTACATTCAACTTGAGCCCCACCTCTTCACGCTGCACGGTCTGGAACGGGTTGTTGCTGGTGCCCCCGCCCCCGGTCACATAACTGCCGGTGACAAACGGAATCGTCTGCCCCACAAAAATGCTCGCCGCCTCGTTGTCCAGGGTCAGCAGGTTCGGCGTGGACAGCACGTTGGTGCCGCCCTTGCTCTTCAATGCACGGGCCAACACCTTGAGGTCGAGCACCTTGCCAATGCCGGGAATATCCACGGAGCCGTTGACCAACCCCACGTTCAGCCCCTTGGGCAATACGTCGATGCTGGTCTTGCTGGTAGGCGTACTGTTCACACCACTGCCGCCCAGGTTGACCCCGCCAAACCCACCCTTGCCACCGAGGTTGCCGGCCTGCCACTGCACGCCAAACTCAGTCGCATCGTCCTCGCCGACTTCCACGATCAGGCTTTCGATCACCACCTGGGCGCGGCGCTGGTCGAGCATGTCGATCACTTCGCGCAGGTTGCGGTACAGCGGGTCCGGCGCGGAAATCAACAAGGTGTTGGTGGTGGCGTCTGCCTGAATGGTCACGCCGCCAGCGCTGAACGCGGTGTCCTGATCATTGGGGGTGCCGCTGGTGCCAGTGCTGCTGGTCGAACCGGTGGACTGGCCATAACCCGACTGCACACCGCTGCCCGTAGGCGTGCCACTGCTGTTTTGCGCATTGCTCGTGCCTTGGCTGTTTTTGCCATTGCCGCCCATGGCGCTGAGCTTGCCACGGGCATCGTCGCTGACGCCGGAATCGCTTTCACCGGTGAGCAACCCGCGCAGCGACTGCGCCAGCTTGCCCGCCTGGGCGTTGCGTAAATACACCACGTGCATGTTGCTCGGGTTGCTCTGGGCGTTGTCGAGTTTGTAGATCAGGTTGCGCGCCAGCTCCGTGCGCTCCGGGCTGCCGGAACGGATGATGATCGAGTTGGAACGCGGGTCGCCGATCACGTTGATCTTCTGGGTCTGGTCGGCGCCCTGGGTTTCCAGCAGCTCGGCGACCATTGCGGCGATGTCCACAGCGATGCCGTTCTGCACCCTCACCACGTCGGTGTCGATGGCGCTGGGGGTGTCGATGCCGTTGATGATCTGCGCGACACGCGCGAGGTTTTCCGCGTAGTCGGTGATGACGATGCTGTTGTTGCCTGGGTAGGCATTGATCGGGTTGTTCGGCGACACGATGGGGCGCAGCACCGGGATCAGGTTCACCGCGTTTTCATATTGCAGGCGAAAGGTGCGGGTTTGCATGCCGCTGCTGCCGGCCGTGTAGATCGGCCCGCCGAGCAACTTGGCATCGGCCTCGGGCACCACCTGGGCGACGCCGCCCACATCGACCACGCTGAAGCCCTGCATGCGCAGGGCCGCCAATAGCATGTCGTAAGCCTGATGCGCCGGCACCTGGCCTTCGCTGACCAGGGTGAGGTTGCCCTTTACACGTGGGTCGACCAGAAACTGCTGGCCGGTGGCGCGGGACAGCGCGCGCACTACTGCCTGGATATCGGCATCGACAAAGTTGAGCTGCACCGGCTGGTCGCCCAGTGGGTTGCGTGCCTTGACCACCGCCGGGGCGTGGCTGCGGGCGCTGTTGGTAACCCGGTGCTGGACGGGCGGTTGGGGGGCGGGTTCACGTTGGCGATCCAACACGGTCTCACCGCTGCGGCGGGTGTCGGCCAAGGGTTGGCCAAGTTCACTGTCCACCAGCAATGGCGTGGTTGACTGACTGCTGCACGCACTCAGGGCCAGCACCAGCAGCGGCGCGACCATGCGAAAAGGGGGGACTGACCACTTCATGAAGCTTCCTTAGCGCCAAGCGCCTGATCCATGCGAACGGTCCCGGACACAGTGCCGGCCGAGTTATCGACGGGGTCGAGGGCGCGCTGCAAACGCGCCTCGGACACCTCCAGAGAAAACGAACGGGCATTGCCCAGCAGCCAGCCCACCACCGCATCGGCCGGGGCGTTGTCGAAGGTAAGGCGCCAGCCGCCGAGGGCCAGCGCCTGCAACTGGTAATGGCCTTGCAGGCCGGCGCTATCGAGGGCTTGGTGCAACGCGGTTTCATCGCCCTGGCGAGGCGCAGCGACGTCCTGCAACAACACCTGCAAGGCCGCGGCCTGGGCACGTAACTTAGGCGTTTCGGCCTGCCAGTAGTCGATCTTCTTCAACGCGGGCTGCACCAGCACGAGCCAGGTCAGCAGGCTCACCAGGACCAGGCCGGCGCCGCCGAGCATGCGTTTTTCGCGCAGGGCCAGGCCGCGCCAGAACACCTGGGCCTGGCTGCGCAGTCGCTGCACTTTATTCATCGCCGGCTCCTGGCTTTTCCGCTGCCGGCGCCGGGCCAATGGTCCAGGCATGGTCATCGCGGGTGGCCGTGAAGCCGGCCTGGGCCAACGCCGCCTGCCATTCACCCTCAGCCGTCGGGTTACGACTGTCGGCGAGTAATTCCACGTGCAAGCGGCCTTGTTCAAAGGTCAGGTTGTCGACGCTGCCGACCATGAACGGCAAGCTGCTGCCCGCCAGTTGCAGGAGGCTGGTGAAGCGTTGCCCTGGGTCTGAGGCCGCGCCGGTCTGGCGCGCCGCCAATTGCTGACGGGCCTGCTGCAAAGGGTTGAGCACCACCGGCAATTCGGGAAATGCCTGGCGCACCTGCTGGCTCATCAAGGCCTTGAGTCGCTGACCTTCATCCACTTGGCGCGCGGCGTACAGGTTGAGCCCAAGGGTCCAGATGGCCGTCGCCAGCGCCACACACGCCAGCGCCCTGCCCCATCCGGCCGTCGAAGGTTGACGCAGGCGACCGTGCAACCCCCATGTGGGCACTGGCCCACTCCAACGTTGCTGCGCATCCACCAGCCGCACGTCCAGCGTCTGCAAACCCAATGGGTGCACTGCGCCTTGTTGCAGGCTGTCACGCGTCAACAGATAGCCTTCGTCCAACGCCGCAGTGCCCACCGGCAAGGCATAGGGCGCCGGGTACACGCCGCGCAGCTTGAGTTGCACCTGCGCCAGCCGCTCCAGCGCGGCCTTGGACACCCAAGCCACCGGCACGCGCCCATCGCTTTCACGCGGGCCGTGGGCCACCTGCATCTGTTCCACCGGGCCCAGGATCAATGCCTGCGCGGCGCAGGCTACGGCGGCCGCCGTTTTCGCGGCCGGCAGCGGTGGCAGCTCCAGGCTGGTGAGCAAGCTGTCGCGCGGGTGCAGGAAACACTCCACAGCCGGGCGGGCCTTGCCCAGCTGCGCCAGGCTTGCGTAACCCTCTTCAATGACCACGCCACGGTCCAGCCAGGCAAATTTTACCTGGCTCTCAAGGGTCAGTTGATCCAGCGGCGGCAAGCCAATGCGCAAGCGTTTCATACACCCACCCGCGACCAGATCACGCGGGGCTCGCGGTCTTCAGGGCGATGCAGCAACGCATCAATCGTCACCCGCCGCTGCTCACGGCGCGCCTGGCCCTGCAAGCGGAACCACTCACTGGTAATACCCACCTGCACCGAATCCACCTCGATTTGGGGCAAGCGCAGGCGGTTGACGAAATCCCCGCGGTTGATAAACCAGTGCCCACTGTCACGCTCGGCCACCAGCCCATGGGCCTGGGACAGGCTGAGCCGTGGCACCACCGCGCTGAGCACTTCGGCGCTGGCGGTATTGCCGTTGACCCAGGTAGGGCCCGGCAACACGCTGATGTACGCCTGCATGCGCTGCAACACGTTAGGGTCGAGACCTTCGATCGCGCTCAAGTCATCCAGGCTGCGCAGCATCGGGTATTGGGCGGGGGGTACATAAGAGGCGATCACCCGCTGGCTAATGCGCCGGCTCACCGCCGGGTCGACGCCGATCAGGCGACACAGCCGCTCGAAGCTCTGCAACTGCTCGGTGTCCACCTGCCCGCGATTGACCAGGTTGCGCAGGTTGAACTTGCCCTGCTCGTCCACGATCCGTCCCTCAAACACGCCACTTTGGGCACGGGCCCAGGGTTGATCGAGGCGGGTGAGCACGTCTTTTTGGCGCGCGTCCCAGAGCATCTGCCGGCTGCGCTCAAGGCCACCCTGCAACAGCCATTGGCCCTGGATGCGCAACTGCTCGGCTTCCAGGCGACGGGTGAACACGGTCTGGCGCGTGAGCATGGCACCGGCCAGTACCGCCACCACTGCGGCGATCAGCAAGGCACTGATAATCGCCATGCCGCGCTGCTTCGCCGGTGCGGGCGAATACCGTTTCATGGCGCGCCTTACAACTGCCAGGAGCCGATATCGGCATTCACGCCGTCGCCATCCGGCTGGCCGTCGGCGCCGAGGGAGAACACATCTACCTCGCCATTGGCGCCCGGGTTGAGGTAGTGATAAGGGTGGCCCCAAGGGTCGTTGGGCAGACGTTCCAGGTAGGCGCGCCAGGTGTTGTTCTTCGCATCCGCCGGGCGTTCCAACAGTACTTTCAACCCCTGGTTCATGCTCGGATAAGTGCCGTGATCCAGGCGATAGAGTTTCAACGCCTGCATCAACCCGCCGATGTCCTGCTTCGCTGCGGTGGCCCGTGCCTGGTCCGGCCGATCAAGGACCTTGGGCACCACCATCGCGGCCAGGATCCCGAGGATGACCACCACCACCATGATCTCGATCAACGTGAAGCCACGCTGCCCGCGAGGGCCTGGCAATGGGGACGTTAGGCGCGCGATATCCATCTCGACATTCCTTGGCTTGAGTGCAATTCGTGGCGCAGTGTTGCAAGAACACATGTCAGTCGTATTGAAAATCCTCGGGAGTTTCGGTCGCCAATCGGTCAACTGCCGGCGCTAGTCTGCGGGCCTGTTTCCCGGCTTTGAGAGCGCCATGTACGGCCGACGCAAGGAGCAAGGTTTTACCCTGATCGAGGTGCTGGTGGCGCTGGCGATCATCGCCGTGGCCATGGCCGCCGCCGTGCGCGTGGCCGGGCTGATGACCCAGAGCAACGGCCTGTTGCGCGACAAGTCGATCGCGTTGCTGGCGGCGCAGAGTCGCCTGGCGGAGTTGCGCCTGGGGGGGCACCTGCGCAGCGGCAAGAAAACCTTCGAGTGCGACCAGGGCCGCTTGAAACTGCGTTGCGAGCAGACCATCAACGCCGATGGGCGCCTGTTTCAGGTCAACCTGCAGGTGCTCGACGCCAGCCGCGAAGCGCCGCCCCTGGCCCGCCTGGACACCCAGGTCATGGCCGAGTGAGCATGGGCAACGCAGGCCCCTGCGGCAGCTTGTCGAGGTGGACGCGCAGCTTCTCGCCAGCGCGCTCTATCTCCACACCATCGCCTTCGATGGCCGTCAGCCGCACGCCGGGGCTGAGGCGCTCACCCAACAGAAAACTGCGCGGCGGGCCGTCATTCAGACTGAGGATCGCCACCGCACCACGGGCGCCCGCCAGCACGCCGGTAACCTTCACCTGCAGCGCCGTCGGCGCATTGGAAAACCATTGCAGCGCCGGGTTATCGCTGCGCGCCGCCAATGCTTGGGGCGTGGCTTGGGGCGTATGGGATTCGGCGCTGTTGAGCAGCAGCGGCGTCCAGACCGCCAGGCCAGCCAGTGCGGCCAACACACCTAGCGCCTGCACGCCATGGGCCAGGGTGAAACGATGGGCAAATATCATGGGCTGGACCTCCTGTTTGTCCGTCGCACCAGCCTACAGGTCAATTCGCACGCTTTTATTTCACACACTCCCCAGTTTTCCAGGAAGCGCGCGATGAAACAGCAAGGCTTCACCCTGATCGAACTGATGGTGGTGCTGGTGATCATCGGCATCGCCAGCGCCGCCATCAGCCTCACGATCAAACCCGACCCACTGCGCCTGCTGCGCAAAGACGCCGAGCGCCTGAGCCAACTGCTGCAAGTCGCCCAGGCCGAAGCCCACGTCGACGGCCGCCCCATCACCTTGCGCGCCGATGCCAAGGGCTTTCGCTTCAATCGTCAAAGGGATGATGGGACAGGTATCGAGACGTTTAAAAACGACGACCCACTGCGCCCACGGCTATGGGAAAGCACGCCAATGCAAATCAACATCGAACCCCGGCAAACCCTGGTGCTGAATAGCGAATGGATCAACCCACCGCTGCGCGTGGTGCTGTCCGACGGGCAACACAGCCTTAACCTGCAACGCGACGCCGCCGGCTTGATGCGCGTGGTGAACCAGCCATGAACAACGCCCAGCAAGGCTTCACCCTGATCGAAGTGATGGTGGCGATCATGCTGATGGCGTTGGTCAGCGTGATCGCCTGGCGCGGCCTCGACAGCGTGACCCGCGCTGATCAGCATTTGCAGGCGAGCACCGAGCAAACGGAGGTGCTGCTGAGAGCGTTGAATCAGATGCAGCGGGATATCAGCTTGCGGGCCAGTGTCGAACTCACGGCCCCCAGCGCGCCGGAAGACGGAGCGGCTAAAACCGAGGGGTTGGCTGCGGTGACGGTTCGCAGTTCCGACAGCAAGGGCTTTCGCCTGGACGTGATCCGCAGCGCCCCAGTGGCAGGGGACGGGCTGCAACGGGTACGGTGGTGGCTCAAGGGGGATTCGCTATACCGGGCAGCAGCGCCAGCACGAGACCGCTATCCGCTGCCGGCAGCCAAGGATGGCGTGCTGGTGTTGACCGGCGTGAGTGATTTGCAGGTGCGGGTGTGGGAGACGGATAAGGGATGGCGGCAGTTGAGTGGTAATCGCCGCGAGGATCCGCAGGGGCTGGAAATCAGTTTAGCGCGGCAGACGCCACAAGGCGTGGAAAAATATCGCCAGGTGGTGGGGCCGTTGAGGTCGTTGAACTAACTCAACAACACCACTCCACCCGGCAACTCCGTGCATTTGGCCCCATATGCATCGCGAATCAACAACGCGACCCCCGCCAACTGCTGCAAGCTGAACCGCGCCTGCACCCGGCGTTGGCCAAGTTCTCTATTCAGCAACACCAGCATCCCCGGTCGATAGCGGTTGATCTCATCCACCACCGTCGCCAGCGTGGCATTGTTGAACACCAGTACCTGTTTGCGCCAAGCAACCACTGCCTGGGTGTCTACCGTGGTCACTTCATTGACCCCGGCGCTGCCATAGGTCAACTGCCGGCCACCGTCCAGGCGCACGCTGCGCCCGGCTGTGTCCACCAAGAGCGAGCCCTCGATACAGGTCACGCACACGTTGTGGTCGGTGTTGCGCACATTGAAGCGGGCCTGCGCCGCACTGACCCAGCCTTCGCCGGCCTGGACCTTGAGCGGCTGCGCACTGTGGGCGAGCACCTCGACTTCACCCTCAAGCAATTCAATGCCCTGCCCCACTCGGCTGATGCGCGTCTGGGTATTGAGCTCCAGGCTTATCCCTTCGCTCAACATCACCTGGCGCTGCTCGCCGACTTCGGTGCGGTAGTCCGCCGTGAGCCCGGCGAAGCCGCCCGGTACGCCGACACGGACCATCACCACGGCCGCCGAGGCAGCCATCGCACCGCCCAGGAAGGCACGACGGCCAAAGCTGCGCGGTTGCGACACCTGTTCAAGGACGGGGACCAAGTCGCGCCATAACACCTTGGCCTGTTCGAACGCCTGGGCATGTTCCGCGCTCTGCGCGCACCAGGCCTGCAGAGCCTTGGCGTCGGCCACGGTGGCGCGGCCCGAGGTTAGCAGGAGCAGCCAGTCGCGGGCTTCATCATGCAGGGGGCTGGCGGCGGGTTGCCGGGCGGTGGAGAGGCTAAAAATATTCAAGCGCGCACGTACTCACGGATTTATCAGGGACTCGACACTAAGACGGTTTTCCGGCCCCGGGACCGAACCGCTGAATCACTTTTCTTTCAAGGCGCTTGGCACAGTGGCCCAGAGCAGCCTTGATTTCCTTCTCGACCATGCGCGTGGAGATACCGAAACGCTGGGAAATTTCCAGGTGCGGGGCTTCTTCCAAGCGCGCGGCGATGAGGATCTTGCGGCGGCGTGCCGGCAGTTCGTAGAGGGCCTTGACCAGGGATTGGATTTCTTTCTGGCCGCCCACCACCCGCGACGGGTCCTGGGCTTCGTCGGCGCTTTGCAACAGTTCCTCCACCTCGCTGCCGGTGAGCAGACGCGCGTCGGCCTGGCGGCGGTCGGCGGCGATGTTCAAGGCCATGCGGTACAGGTAGGCGTTGGGTTGTTGCAGGTTCGGCGGCACGTCCATGCGGTCGACCCGCAGGTAGGTTTCGTGCAGCACGTCGTTGGCCAGGTCCTCCGAACCCAGGCGCTTGCGCAAACGCACCTTGAAGTCTTCGTAGGAGGCCAGGAACAAGCTGACCATCGGACTGTGCCCGGTATTTTTCATCCGCCCGAGGCTCCTTTCGCTACTGTGCATTCCATGCGCGTTCCTGTTGTGTCGGGCATCAAAAGTAAAGTCACCGGTTGGCGCAGTGAGCTCGGTGCCGGGCGTTCGACCCGGGCCGCACTCAGGCGGCGCACCAGTGCTTCATCGCGTTGTTCATCGCCGGTGGAACTGACCAGCCGACTGTGTTCAATCACCCCGTCGGGGTTGACCCATACCTGCACCAGCGCGCGAAAACTACCGGGCCGGGTCAGCGGCGAACGGCACAGGCTGGTTTCGATGGCTTGTTGCAACGCCGTCGCGTAGCTGTTGTTGATCCGCGCGGCGCTGCGTGCCGCCGCACCCTGGGTGGGCGGCTGGCTGACCTGCGGTGTCTGCAAGGTAAACGCATCGCTGCGTGCATAACGTGCCATCAGGCCACTCCCTGTCAGCAACATCGCCAGCGCCTCTTGCGCCGTAAAGCGCCCGCGCACCCCAATGGAGCGCCGGCCCCGCGTCAACTCGCGGTCCACCAGCACCGCCATCCCGGTGGCGCGGCTGTAGGCTTGCAGTGCGTGCTCCAGGTCCTGCGCAGGCAGGTCCAACGACAGCAGGGGTGACTCTGCCAGTGCCGTACGACCAGCGGCCAGCAGCAACAGCAAGACCAGGGCGCATGCCGCGCGCCTCCAGGCTCCCTGTTCACCCCCTGCTTTGCATCGCTGCACGGCCGACGCGCCCTAGAAAACCGTCATCCTGAGGCCAGTTTATGAATCTGATGTTACGGTGATAGCAAAAAAAACATCACGGTGACGAGAAGCCAGCTGCACTACACTTTGCAGCCTTACCGGCCCACTCCTTCGGGCCCGCCAGGAGGCCCTGATGAACGTGCTACCAACCCTCGCCAGCCTGTTGCTGTGCGCCGTCCTGCCCTTGGTTGCCCATGCCGATAATTGCGCAGAGGTCACGGTGGATGGCTATAAGGCGCCTGACTATGGCTGCCTTAGCCACCAGATGGGTAATGACACGAATGCAACAAAGGCGACGCAAAAAAACCGCGAGGCGCAGAATATTTCCATCGAAAAGCGCCTGCCCAATAAGGTCGGTTTAGCCACCCCGGCGGCGACCAGTGTGCGAATGGGCAACACCTTCGGTACGTCGGTGAAACCGCAGCGGCCTTGAGCCGTTAGAAATTGTCTGAGTACACAGGTAACAAATGTGGGAGGGAGCTTGTTTACGAGGCGGCCTTTGGGCCGACCAGGTGCTTGGGTTGGAATGAGTACATATCCATTCCTGCGGTAATGGCTGCTATTGGTTTCGCTCTTACGGCGAGTCACTTTGGAAAAGAGCCCCAAAGTAACCAAAGGGCTCTTGCCCCACCACTCGGCACCTCACCTAGGCTCGGTGTGCGGGCTTGCTCGCGAATGCAGAGTGTCAGTCACTGATGATTTGACTGATCCACCGCATTCGTGAGCAAGTCGAAGCGTCGAACCGCCGCTCGCACAGTTTGGACTTGCAGCGTGTCTCAGGCCGCGTGGCTTTCTTTCTTCAAACTCTCCATATCAATCACAAACCGATACTTCACATCACCCTTGAGCATCCGCTCATAGGCCTCGTTGATGCCCTGGATATCGATCATCTCCACGTCCGACACAATCCCGTGCTTGGCGCAGAAGTCCAGCATGTCCTGGGTCTCCTGGATGCCGCCAATCAACGAACCCGCCAGGCTGCGGCGCTTGAAGATCAGGTTGAATACGGTTGGCGACGGGTGCGGGCTGTCGGGGGCGCCGACCAGGGTCATGGTGCCGTCACGCTTGAGCAGGCTGAGGAAGGCATCGAGGTTGTGCGGTGCGGCGACGGTGTTGAGGATGAAATCCAGGCTGTTGGCGACTGCGGCCATTTCATCCGGGTTCTTCGACACCACCACATGATCGGCACCCAGGCGCAGGCCGTCTTCGCGTTTGTTGGGTGAGGTGGTGAACAGCGTGACGTGTGCGCCCATGGCGTGGGCGATCTTCACCGCCATATGCCCAAGCCCACCCAGGCCAACCACACCGACCTTTTTGCCGGGGCCAACCTTCCAGTGGTGCAGCGGCGAATAGGTGGTGATGCCCGCGCACAGCAACGGCGCCACGGCGGCCAGGTTGGAAGCGTCGTGGGAGATGTGCAGCACGAACTTCTCCTTGACCACGATGCTGTCGGAGTAGCCGCCGAAGGTGTTTTCGCCGCCGAATACCGGGCCGTTGTAGGTACCGGTAAAGCCGCTCTCGCAGTACTGCTCCTCGCCTTCGGCGCAGGACGCACAATGCTGGCAGCTGTCGACCATGCAGCCGACACCGGCCAAATCACCGACGTTGAACTTCTGCACATTGGCGCCTACCGCCGTAACACGGCCGACGATTTCATGGCCAGGCACGGAGGGGTACAGGGTGTTATTCCATTCGTTGCGGGCGGTGTGCAGGTCGGAGTGGCAGACCCCGCAATAGAGAATGTCGATCTGTACATCATCCGCCCCCGGCGCGCGGCGCTCGAAGGTAAAGGGCTTGAGGGAATCCTTGGCGTTCTGGGCGGCGTAGCTGTAGGTCTTGGCCATTTCGTTCACCTGTGTGATCGGATGCTGGAAGTCAGATGACCAGCATAGACGCTGAATCGTTCAACCGAGCACGTCCATACAATCCGCGTCACTGCGCGGCCCCTAAGCTCCTGACTTTCTCAAGACGCTGGAGAGTGGGCATGTGTAAAAAAGTGAGGACGGTATCGCTGGCTGTCACGTTGCTGGCCGCGGCCATGATGGGCAGTGCCTTGGCGGCAACACCCACGGTAGCGGTGGCCCCGCAATATGACACCAGCCACGTCTATGTGGCGCCGGCCGATGTCGACCGTTTTGCCCAGAGCTTCCTGGCCACTTTTGGCGGCAAAAGCACGGCCCAGGTGGTGGTGAATGTGTTGCCGGTGCCGAGCAGCACCACCTCGCAATTGCTGCAGACCCCGGCGGGCACGGTGTCGTTGTTTGGCTTCACCACACCGATCCCGCACCCGTTCGGCCAGGAGCGCAACGGTTACCTGGTCAAGGACATGGACGTAGCGCTCAAGGCCGCCCGGGAAAACGGTGCGGCGGTGATCGTCAGCGACTTCCCCGACCCGATCGGACGTGACGCCGTGGTGCAGTGGCCAGGCGGCGTGAATATGCAGCTCTATTGGCACACCAAGACCCCGGATTACGCCGCGTTCCAGACCGTACCGGAAAACCGCGTGTACCTCAGTGCCGACCGTGCCGACCGCTTTATCAAGTCGTTCCTGGGTTTTTCCCACGGCAAAGTCCTGGCCGATGACAAGCACGCGCCTGGGGTGGATATCGGTCAAGCCAGTGGCAGCTACCGCCGTGTCGACATCGAGTCGCCGTTCGGGCGCATGGCGGTGCTGGTCACCAACGGCCAACTGCCCTACCCCTTTGGCCATGAAACCACCGGCTATCAAGTGGCTGACCTGAAGGCGACGCTGGGCAAGGCCACCGGCTCCGGCGCCACAGTGCTGGTGCCCGCCTTTGACAGCAAAGGCCGTCGCAGCGCATTGATCGAGTTCCCGGGCGGCTATGTCGCGGAGATTCACCAGCTCAACGCGGCAAAATGAAGCGTCGCACAGGCTGGGGCCTGGCCGTGCTGTGGCCGCTGCTCGCCGGCGGCGTCCACGCCGATGAACAAGCGACACGCCCGACCATCAAGGCCAACCGTTGGCAGGAAGACTGGTCGGTCCTGCAAAACCCGGCGCTGCGCACGCAGCCGTTGGACAATTGGAAGTACATCCCATTGTCAGGTGCCAACCCGTTCACCTACTTGTCCCTGGGCGCCACGTTACGCGAGCGCTTCGAGATGAACGATGCCAGTGGTTTTGGCGTGCGCGATGTGAAGCGTGATCGCTACTTGATCCAACGTTTCCAGGTGCATGCCGACCTGCACCTGAACGAAAACTGGCGGGTGTTCACCCAGCTTGAAGACGTGCACGCGTATGACAAGACGACGATCGGCGGCGCCGACCAGAACCACGTCGACCTGCGCCTGGCCTTTGCCGAATACGTCAATGCCTTCAGCAGCGGCACGCTGAAAGCACGTGTCGGGCGCCAGGATTTCGCTTTCGACTTGCAGCGCTTCATCTCATCGCGGGAAGGCCCGAATGTGCGGCAATCCTTCGATGCCCTGTGGGCCGACTGGGAGACGAGCAACTGGCGCTTTATCGGGATTGCCAGCCAGCCGGTGCAGTATCAGGACGGGCGGCACTTCGACGACAAATCCAATAGTGAGGCACGCTTCCACATGGTGCGGGTCGAGCGGCTGGTGGGCGGTAAAAACGAGCTGTCAGCCTACTACGGCGTGTATGAACGCGGCGCGGCGCACTACCTGGACGCGGACGGCGACGAAACCCGCCACCTGTTCGACGCCCGCCTGGGCGGCGCGGCCATGGGCTTTGACTGGGACGTCGAAGCGATGCTGCAAAGTGGCTCGGTGGGCAACAAGGATATCCGCGCCTGGGCCGCTGGCAGTCGCACCGGCTACACCTTTGACAGCCTGGCCTGGACGCCGCGCCTCGGCCTGCAACTGGACATCGCCTCGGGCGACCGTAAAACCGGGGATGGCACTGTTGGCACATTCAACCCGCTGTTTCCCAACGGCTACTACTTTTCCCTGGCGGGCTACACCGGTTACAGCAACCTGATTCACGTCAAGCCGTCGATCACCGTCAAACCGTTCGACAAGCTCAGCGTGCAAACGGCCATCGGCCTGCTTTGGCGGCAAACCACCAGCGATGCGGTGTACACCCAGCCCAACCTGCCGGTGGCCGGCACCGCTGGCAGCGGTGATCGCTGGACCGGCGCCTACGCGCAACTGCGCACTGACTATGTGTTCAGCCCCAACCTCACCGGCGCCGTCGAAGCCGTGCACTACGACGTCGGCCAGACCCTGCGCGATGCAGGCGGTGATGACAGCAATTACCTGGGGGTCGAGCTCAAGTTCAGTTGGTAATCCCAAGCAAGCACACCCGTACAAGCCCTCGAAACGCTTAAGGGCAATAGTGATCCTGAGTTTTCCAGCCTATACATCAAGGAGTTTTCCATGAGCACATTCGTTGCCAAAGACGGTACCCAGATCTACTTCAAGGATTGGGGCAGCGGTAAGCCCGTGCTGTTCAGCCACGGCTGGCCGCTGGATGCCGACATGTGGGAATACCAGATGGAATACCTGAGCAGCCGTGGTTTTCGCACCATCGCGTTTGACCGTCGTGGCTTCGGGCGCTCGGACCAGCCATGGACCGGTAACGACTACAACACCTTCGCCGACGATATCGCGCAGTTGATCGAACACCTGGACCTCAAGGACGTGACCCTGGTGGGCTTTTCCATGGGCGGCGGCGACGTCGCGCGCTATATCGCTCGCCACGGCAGCGCCCGCGTCGGCGGCCTGGTACTGCTGGGGGCGGTGACACCGCTGTTCGGCCAGAAACCGGATTTCCCGCAGGGCGTGCCGACTGAAGTGTTCGATGGCATCAAGGCCGGGCTGTTGAAGGATCGCGCGCAATTTATCAGCGATTTCAACACGCCGTTTTTTGGTATCAACAAGGGCCAGACAGTCTCCGAAGGGGTGCTGACCCAGACCCTGCAGGTGGCAATGCTGGCGTCGCTGAAATCGACCGTGGATTGCGTGACCGCCTTCTCCGAAACCGACTTCCGCCCTGACATGGCCAAGATTGACGTGCCGACCCTGGTCATCCACGGTGACGGCGACCAGATCGTACCGTTCGAAACCACCGGCAAAGCCGCCGCGGCTTCGATCAAAGGCGCCGAGCTGAAGGTCTACAAGGACGCACCACACGGGTTCGCCGTGACCCATGCCCAGGCCTTGAATGAAGACCTGCTGGCGTTCCTGACACGCTGAAACACCTGAACCACCCTCTCCTTATTTCGGCCGGGCTTGCCCGGCCTTTTTTTGCTCAGGAGAAACGTTGGCTCACGACCAGACGCCCAGGCCCTGCGATCAACACGCTGCTGAAAATGATCAACAGCAGCCAGCCGAATTGCCCTTCCAGCAACGTCCACTCCGGGTGCACCACCCGCATGGCAATCAACAGCACCGCCAGGATCGGCAGGCACGCCAGGCGCACCAGCACCCCGGCAATGATCAGCAGCGGGCACAGCACCTCGGCAAATATCGCCAGCAGCAGCGTGATGTGAGCGCCCAAGTGAAACGGGTCCTCGATCAGCTTCAACTGCTCGCTGTAGTTCAACAGTTTCGGCAAACCGTGCACCCACAGCAGGAACAGCGCCCCGCTGCCCCGTAGAAACAACAACCCCAGGTCCTGTTGTTTTGATTCGTTCATACGTGCTCTCTGTTGGTCGAGACAAACGTCGATTGTGTCAACGGTGCCATCCGCCTGCTTGCAAGCCTGTGCTGACCTCACTCCCCCGTACCGGCAAATGCCGCGACGATTTCATCGATCACCACCCGCACTCGCGCGGTGTGGCGCAGATCGGCGTGGGTCACCAGCCACACGTCATACGGCAAGGGCCGCGTGCGGTCGGGCCACAGGCGTACCAGCCCGTCACGTTCGCCGGTGTACACCGGGATTTCGCCGATGCCGATGCCCGCAGCAATAGAGCGGCGCACAGCAGGCTTGAACTGAGGGCCGCGGTTGCGAGCTGGTTCGCCTGGCCCAGCGGTAAGCTGCATGAGGCACCGGCACGAGCAGACACTTGCGCAGCGACACCTTCTGGCGTGTACCTGTTGTTCGCCCAATACGCTTTTATGGCGGCGGGCTTGGTGCCGGCGATGGTGTTCCTGGTGGATTACGTGGCCCGTGGCCTGGGAGACGGCGCGCACATCGGCGCGATGATCTGGGTAATGTACGGCCTGGGCGCGATTGTGGGGCCGGTGACTTAAGGGTTCCTCGCCGATAAACTCGGGGCCCGCTTGAGTATTCGCGTGGCGCTGGTGGTGCAGGCGATTGCGCTCGGCTTGCTGCCGTTTGCCGGCTCGTTTACCGCCCTGGCGGCGCTCGCGGTGATCCTCGGTTCCTTCCCGCCGGGCATCGCGCCGCTGGCACTGGCGCGGGTGCATGAGTTGCTGCCCAACCATCACCAGCAACAAGTGGCATGGAGCCGCGCCACGGTGTCCTTCGCGACGTTCCAGGCGCGGTCCGGGTTTGCCTATTCGGCACTGTTCAACCGCAGTGGCGGGCAGCATGCGCTGTTGTTCATGATCGCCGCCGGGGCCATTGTGGTCGCATTGGCACTGGAACTGGGCATGATCCTGCTGAACCGTCGACCGCTCGGTACGGTCCCACCTCATACGCTCATCGCTGCAGGTAATCTGAAATGACGCTTCCTCAAGAAATGACCCTGATCGAAATCACCACCCCTGGCGGGCCTGAAGTGCTGCAACCGCGCCAGGCCGATGTGCCTGTCGCCGGCCCCGGCGAAATCCTAATCCGCGTGCATGCCGCCGGGGTCAACCGCCCCGACGCCCTGCAACGCGCCGGCAAATACCCGATGAAACCCGGCTTCAGCCCGATCCCCGGGCTGGAAGTGGCCGGTGAAGTGGTGGCGCTGGGTGAAGGCGTGAGCGAATACCAGATGGGCGACAAGGTTTGTGCCCTGACCAACGGCGGTGGTTACGCGCAATTTTGCAGCGTGCCGGCCGGCCAGGCCTTGCCGATCCCTGAGGGTATGGACTGGATTCAAGCCGCCGCCGTACCGGAAACGTTCTTCACCGTGTGGGCCAACCTGTTCGGCCTTGGCGATGCGCACACCGGTCAGCGCGTGCTGATCCACGGCGGCACCAGCGGCATCGGCACCACCGCTTTGATGCTGTGCCGCGAGTTTGGCATCCAGGCGTTTGCCACCGCTGGCAGCGCCGACAAATGTGCCGCGATTGCCAAGCTGGGCGCTGAACCTATCAATTATCGCGAGCAGGATTTTGCCGAAGTCATCGCGCAGCAGACCGACAACCAGGGCGTCGATGTGATCCTCGACATCATGGGAGCCTCCTACCTCAACAACAACCTCAAGGCCTTGGCCATGGACGGTCACTTGGTGATGCTGGGCTTCCTCGGCGGCGCCAAGGCCAATGACGTCGACCTGCTGAGCATTCTCGGCAAACGCGCGGTGATTACCGGCTCACTCCTGCGGGCACGCAGTAAAGAAGAAAAAGCTGCCATCGCCGAACAACTGCGCGAATACATCTGGCCGGTACTGGCCGCCGGGCGGTGCCTGCCGATCATCGACAAG
Source organism: Pseudomonas sp. EA_65y_Pfl1_P113 (assembly GCF_963970525.1). Lineage (NCBI taxonomy): Bacteria > Pseudomonadati > Pseudomonadota > Gammaproteobacteria > Pseudomonadales > Pseudomonadaceae > Pseudomonas > Pseudomonas sp. EA_65y_Pfl1_P113. Next base: position 29,158 of record NZ_CAXAQM010000009.1, on the reverse strand, counting down.
GTGTACGCCTACACCGACGCCGCCCAGGCGCATGCGCGGATGGAGGGTGGGGACCATATCGGGAAGATTGTGTTGCGGGTGGAGTGACGCTGATCCTGGCCCTGTGAAGATCCAGTGTGGGAGCTGCGGTGCGACGATTCGACTTGCCTGCGATGCAGACACCTTGGTCATTCAGTTGAACCGAGTCGATGCTATCGCAGGCAAGCCAGCTCCCACGTTGAACTGAGTTCGACACAGAATCTAGGTCGGCTGTCAGGCCGCCTGGCTTTTGATTTTGATCTGAGGCGCCCCGTCAACCACGCTGGCCGAACGCAGGCTTGAATCCGTAGGTAACCCGGCAGGACGCCGGGTTAGCCGCACTGGGCCAAGGATGGCCCATTGCGGCGGCCCACGGATTCAAGCCTGCGTTCTGGCACACCGAGCCTAAGCGAGGTGCCGAGTGGTGGGGCGAAGACCTTTTGGTTACTTTTGGGGCGTTTGCCAAAAGTGACCCGCTGTAAGAGCGGAACCCTAAGTGGCCGTTACCTAAATAACGGATATACACTCGATCCTGGTCGTCTGACACATAGCTATCGCAGGCAAGCCAGCGCCCACATGGATCACCTTCGCAGGGCTACTCGGCGTACACCGGGTAGTCGATGTATCCGGCTTGCGTCCCACCGTAAAGCCCCTCAGCCTTCAGCGGGTTCAGCGGCCAACCATTGAAAATCCGTTGCGGCAGGTCCGGGTTGGCAATGAATGGCCGCCCGAATGCGATCAAGTCCGCCAACCCCGCTTCTACCAGAGCAGCGCCGCGTTCAGCGGTGTAGCGGCCAGCGTAGATGATGCGACCACTGAAGGTGCTGCGCACCGCTTCACGGAAAGTGTCTGGCAACACTGGGGCGTTGTCCCAGTCGGCTTCAGCGATGGACACATAGGCGATGCCTGACTCCTCCAACACCTTGATCGCTTCGATATAGGTGTGATGCGGGTCTTCTTCCACCAGGCCGATGTACACGCGATCCTGATCAGTGCCACTGAACAAGGGCGAGAAGCGCACACCCAGGCGCTCCGGCCCAACCACGGCGCTCACGGCCTCAACGATTTCACGCAGGAAGCGCAGGCGATTGTGCAGTGAGCCGCCGTATTCATCGTCACGCTGATTGGCGTGGGCCGAGATGAACTGGTTGACCAGGTACCCATTCGCCGAATGGATTTCCACCCCGTCAAACCCGGCATCCAGTGCATTGCGTGCGGCCTGGGCGTAGTGCCCGACCAACTCTTCGACCTCAAGAGCGCTCAAAGCACGCGGTACCGGCGGCTGCTTCAGCTCACCCACGCCAGGACCGGTTTCGATAAAGGCCTTGGCCTGCTGCGCCTGGATCGCCGACGGCGCGACAGGTGCGGCGCCGTCTGGCTGCAACGCGTTATGCGAGACCCGGCCAACGTGCCACAACTGGGCAAAGATCACCCCGCCTTCGGCGTGCACCGCGTCGGTGACTTTGCGCCAGCCGTCGATCTGCGCCGGGGTGTAAATGCCCGGCGTCCACGCATAACCCTGGCCACGCGGCTCGATCTGCGTGCCTTCGCTGACCATGAAACCAGCCGTGGCACGCTGGCGGTAATACTCGGCCATCAAGTCGGTGGCGATATCGCCGGGCTGGGCGCTGCGCTGGCGCGTCAACGGCGGCAGGACGATACGGTTGTTTAACGTGTGGTGACCCAGTTTTACCGGGGTACTTAGTACAGTGTCAGTCATGTAAGGTTTTCCAAATTGCGGACGTGCTAAAGCATTGGCGACTTATAAAAGTCGCCAATGAATACAGCGGTTTATTTAGTTAAGCGGTGAGTGTGAGCAGGGCTTTGGCCACATCGCTGGAACTGCCAGGGTTTTGCCCAGTGACCAACAGGCCATCTGTGATGACAAAGGAATGCCAATCGGCGCCCTTCTCGTAATGGCCGCCGAGTTTCTTGAACTCATCTTCAATCAGGAACGGCACCACGTCGGTCAACTCCACCGCCGCTTCTTCCGAGTTGGAGAACCCGGTGACGCGACGGCCCTTGATCAACGGGTCGCCATTGACCGCCTTGACGTGACGCAGCGCGCCCGGTGCGTGGCAGACAAAACCGATCGGTTTGCCAGCGCGTTCGAAGGACTCGATCAGGGCAATCGAGACCGGTGACTCCGCCAGGTCCCACAGCGGGCCGTGGCCGCCTGGGTAAAACACGGTGTCGAAGGCGTCGGCGTTGACGGTTTCCAGTTTCAGTGTGTTGGCCAGGGCCTGCTGTGCAGCCGGATCGGCGGCGAAGCGGTGGGTCTGTTCAGTCTGGGCGTCCGGCTGGTCGCTCACCGGGTCCAGCGGCGGTTGACCGCCGGCCGGGGATGCCAGTACCACTTCGGCGCCAGCGTCCTTGAACGCGTAATAGGGTGCAGCAAATTCTTCGAGCCAGAAGCCGGTCTTGCGCCCGGTATCGCCAAGCTGGTCGTGAGAGGTCAGTACCATTAATACTTTCATTTTCCAGTGCCTCGATAGGTGTGAGTGTCAGTGTGTTCAGGACAGCCCAACAGGTGTCGGGTCAGCCACAGCGCCTCGTCGAACGGCGCGCAAGTACGGGTGATCTTGCTCATGACGCTGGTCCCCAGCCACAACGCATACAGGCGCTGGGCCAGGCTTTCAGGGTGTTGCGCAACCTTCAGCGAGCCGTCTTCGATGCCGCGTTGCAAGGCAATTGCGAGCAACGCAATAGTGCGTGCGGTGCCGCGCTGCAGGGCCAGGCGCATCGGTTCTGAAAGGTCTGACACCTCTGCACCCAGTTTGACGGCAAGGCATTTGCCTGCGTCGGTGCCGCCGGTCTGGTTGTCGATCCAGCTGTGCCAATAGCGCATCAACTTGGCGTGCGGGGTTAAGTCCGGCTGATTGAACAGCTGTTCCATAGCGTTCAAGTAGTTGTCGAAATAGGTATCGAGCAATACCACCCCGAACGCATCTTTAGAGTTGAAGTAGTGATAGAACGAGCCTTTAGGCACATCGGCGGCTTGAAGTATTTCGTTCAATCCCACCGCAGAAAATCCTTTGGCGCCCACAATCGGCTGCGCACTTTCCAGAATCGTCTGCCTTGCACTTTTAGTTTCGCGGCTCATTTTTCATCCCGTCCGATTAGACCAGTCGTCTCGTTCGTTGGGTGAATGTTAGGGGCCGGGTAAAACGCGCACAATGTCAGATCCGCAAGGATTCCGGACATGCGGCAAAGTCGGTTGCCGTTTTCCCGGCAGCCACCGACAATCCCCCCCTACCACGCTTCTGGAGACATGCGATGCACAGCGTTGCGCTGATGGTTTACCCGAACTTCCAATCCCTGAGCCTCAGCCTGGGCTCGGTGTTCGAGTGCGCAAACCTGCTGCGCGGCGAGCCGGCCTATGAGTTTCACCTGGTGTCGGAAAGTGGCGGCGCGGTGATGACCTCCCAGGGGTTCTCGGTGAATACCCTACCGATCCGGCCGCAGGGCTACGACACGCTGATCGTCAGCGGCTACCTGGAGTTTCGCCTGCCGGAAGCGAACCTGCTGGAACTGGTCAAGGCCGCCTCGGCCCAATCGCGACGCGTCGCCTCGTTGTGCATGGGCATCTTCGTGCTGGCAGAAGCCGGCTTGCTGGAGGGCAAGCGCACCACCACCCATTGGATTCACGCGCCGGCCTTTCGCAAGCGCTATCCGGATATCCGCCTGGAAGAAGACAAGCTGTTCATCGTCGACGGCCAGGTGTGGACCGGCGCCGGCATGAGCGCCGGGGTGGACTTGGCGTTGGCGATGGTGGAGAACGACCTGGGCAGCGACCTCGCGCGACGCATTGCACGCAAGCTGGTGATCGCCCAACGTCGGGGCAGTGAACAATCGCAGTTGTCGGCGCTGTTGGAACTGGACCCCAAGTCAGACCGCGTACAACTGGCCCTGGCCTATGCCCGTGAGAACCTGACCCATGATCTCTCGGTGGAAGCCCTGGCCGATGTTGCCCGGCTCAGTCCACGCCAGTTCAGCCGGGTGTTTCGCGAAGAAACCGGGCAAACGCCGGCCAAGGCCATCGAGTCCCTGCGCGTAGAGGCCGCGCGGGCGATGATGGAAACCAGTCGTCATCCCGTGGAAGTGGTGGCCCGTGAGACCGGGTTTGGTGACCGCGAACGCATGCGCCAGGCGTTTCTCAGGGCGTTCGGGCAGCCGCCGCAGGCGATGCAGCAGGCGTTGTTCAGAAGCTAGAGCGTCTAGCGGCAGTGGTAAAGGCTTTCGCTGCTGAGTGCTTCCCCAGTGTTCAGGTCACGGATGGTCACCGTGCCCTTGGGGTCGTTCAGGCAGAACGCATTACGCACGGCGTAGATGCCGCTGCCACGGGGGGTGAACACCATTTTGACCGACAAGCCTCTGAGGCGCCCCCCCTGCTTTAAGTTCAACCTCGCGCTTAGTGCAACACCGCGCGTGTCACCAGGTAACTCACCAACTGCGGATCATCCGCCAACTCAATCGCCTGTACCGGGCGCGGCAGGTTGTCCAGCACCCTGCGCCAGAACGCCTGGGACACTTCATCCTGGTCGTAAAAGCGCACCAGCCAATCCGCCTCGCCGCTGCACAGCACCTGGCTGGCGATGGCACGGCCGATGCCTTTGCGCCGATAGCGCTTGAGGATGAACAGGTCAGCCAGTTCCAGAGCGTGGATACCCGGCAGTTCGCTGCCTTCGATCAGCAGGAAACCGGCGATGTAGCCATCGACCAGCAGCAGGTTGGCGCTCCATTGCGGGTCTTGCCAATAGCGGGCCAGGTGTTCGTCGTGAATGTAGAAACGGCCGTCCGCCTCGACATCTTCCTGTTCCCAGTCCGAGGATTCATAGGCGTAATACTGGTAGAGATTGCGGATCAGCTCGGCTTCTTCAGGGCCGGTCTGGATCAATTCGACGGTGGTTTCAGGCATGGGACCCTCAGTGAAAAAACGCAGGGCGCCATTGTTCACAAAACCTGAGCACAGTCCAATAGCGTGGCCAACCTTTCTACTTGCTGAACCGAATGCAAAAAGGCATTGCCCCTTCCGAGACCTTGAAACATTTCGAATAAACTCCGCGAAATTGCCGCTCTTTTTCAAGGACATGTATTTTGACAAACGTCTGTACCGCCGGCCTGGATGTAGGTTTTGCCTCCCTGGACTACCTGCAGATCTTCATCCTGGGCGTGATCCAGGGCATTACCGAACTGCTGCCGGTGTCGTCCACCGCCCATATGCGCGTAGTACCCGCCCTGCTCGGCTGGCAAGACCCCGGCTCGGCGTTTTCGGCAGCCATGCAGTTGGCGGCACTGGCCGCGGTGGTCAGTTATTTCTGGCGCGATGTACGCCAAGTGACCACCGGCAGCATCAGCGCGGTGCGCCGGGGTGACTACTACGACCGGTGGTTCAAGCTGGCGGTGGCGATTGTGCTGGCGACCATTCCTATCGGCATCGCCGGCCTGGCGTTGTCTTCGACCTTGAATGCCTGCAACTCGCCGTTGCGTGGGCTGATGGTGATCGGGATTTCCTGCGTGGTCATGGCGGTGCTGATGGCAGTGGCGGACGTCCGTGCACGCCACACCCGGGAGGTGAGTGAAATGCGCCTGCGGGATGCGTTGATCGTGGGAGTGGCGCAGATTGGCGCGTTGATTCCAGGGGTGTCGCGCTCCGGCTCCACCCTGACGGCGGCACTGTATCTCAACTTCAAACGTGAGGAAGCGGCGCGCTTTTCTTTCCTGCTGGGCCTGCCCGCCATCGCCCTCGCCGGTTTGAAAGAACTGTGGGTGCTGCTGCATGCCGATATGCCGGCCCATGCCTGGCCGCATTTGATCTTTGGTTTGGTGGTGGCGAGCATCTCGGCGTTTTTTGCGATCTGGGGCCTGATGAAGTTTTTGGAGCGATTCTCCACCTGGCCGTTCGTGATTTATCGCGCGCTGCTGGGGGTGTTCCTGATTGTGGCGGTGAGTACCGGGTTGCTGAGTTGAACTGACGCTATTTGCAAACCACCGCAAAACTAATGTGGGAGCGGGCTTGCTCGCGAATGCGGTGTGTCAGCCAACTCATTCAGTGACTGACACACCGCTTTCGCGAGCAAGCCCGCTCCCACACTGGAATTGCTTTGTTTTGAAGATCGCGTTCCTTTGCTGAGGGGGTACAAGGTCATCACTGACAGCTGTGCCACACCTGCCGAATCAACGCCTGCAGCTTCAGCGCCTCCGCCCAGCGATCACTGATCTCACGCCCATCCGCGCCGGTGATCGCATAGGGCGGCGGGCCCAGTTCGCAGGTGAAGCTCAGGCTTTGCGGCGTATCGGACCGGGCCAGCCAGTCCTCGATCCCGTAGCGCCACCACTCGGTAAAACGCTGTACCCAGGCTTGATGCTGGGGAAAGTCCAGCGACACCTGCACCTGTTCACTGCTGGCCACCCGGCCATGAAAACCCCAGCTGTGGCGCAGGATGGTGCGGATCTGCTCATCGTCCTCTGCGGCCCCAGGCTCGGGCAACTCACGCCCGACCACGTAGTGGGACAGGTCGGCCAGCAGCTTCAAATCGGGCATCTGTGCCAGCAGGTCGAGGGTGAACAACAGATCGTTGGTGAGCCGATAACGATGGGTTTCCAGCAGCACCGGAAAGTCCACTTGCTCGGCCAGGCGCTGCCAGCCTTCGACCAACCGTGCGGCCTCGGTTTGAGTGCGCGGGCGCACGTCGGCTTGCAGGGTGAGGTGGTGGCAGCCGTAGCGGCTGATTACGTCCAGTGCGGCCGCCAGATCATCCACCGACTGCGGGAACAGCTGGCCTTCGATCTGCAAGCCCCTGGCCGTGGCGGCGGCGTGCAGGCGCGAGACGTCGGCGGGCTTGAAGTAATGGTCGGTGATGCCGTCGAAACCGGCGGCTTTGATGCGCTCGAGTTGGACTTCGAGGGGGCCGGGCTCGGTTTGCATGGCCCACAGGGATTGGAACACCAGGAATTGGCGCATATCAGCCTCGCAGGATGTGTTTGAGGGACAGCTCGGGGTCGGCCAGGCTGGTCGCGTTGAGCGGGGTGCATGCGCAGATCAGGCGTTCGCACAGCTTGATGTCCTTGGCCGCACTGTTGCCTGGCGCCCATCCGCACGCACCTTGCAGATGGTGATCGGCATCCAGGTAGAACAGCAGCAAGCCGCCGCCCGGCAATGGCCGACTGACCGTAAGCGGCGTGATCACACCCACGGTCTGCACCCCCCAATCGTACTGATCGGACCAGAAACCGGGGAGCGCCTCGAACGGCACATTGCGCCCCAACATATTCAGCGCCGCATGCCGCCCTTGGGCTTCGGCATTGCGCCAGGTTTCCTGGCGTTGGTACAGGCCGTCCAGGCGGAATTCGCACACATCGCCAGCGGCATAGATGTCCGGTGCGCTGGCGCGCAGGTACGTATCGACGCGAATGCCCTGCCCCACGTCCAGCCCCGCCGCCGTGGCCAGTTCGATGTTGGGCTGCATGCCGATGCCGACCACCACCCAGTCGCAGGGCAACCGCTGCCCGTCCACCAACAGCACGGCGTCGGCCTGGATGGATTCCAGCGCCACGTTCAAACGCACATCCACCCCTTGGCGACGATGCAAATCCAGCAGCGCTCGGGAGATAACCGCCGGCAACACCCGGCCCGCCAGGCGCGGTCCAGCTTCCAGTACCGTCACCTCACAGCCCAGGCCGCGTGCTGTCGCCGCCACTTCCAGCCCGATAAAGCCGCCACCCACCACCACCAGCCGCGTGCCGGGGTTCAGGGCATTGCGCAAGGCCAGCGCCTCATCGTGGGTGCGCAGGTAAAGCACATTGGCCTGCGCCTGAGGCAATCGTCGTGCCCTGCCGCCAGTGGCCAACAGCAGACCGGCATACGGCAGCCACTGGCCGTCGGCGAGTTGCAGGCGATGGTGTTGCGGCGCCAAGCGAGCCACCGGATTACCGGCGATATGCTCAATATCCAGCTCGGCCAGCCGCGCGCTGTCGCACAGGCTGCACCCGGCCAAATCCGCTGTGCCCTGCAACAGGCCTTTGGACAGCGGCGGCCGCTCGTAGGGCACGTGCGGCTCATCGCCGATCAGGATCAGCCGCCCGGTATAACCTTCTTCGCGCAAGGTCAGCGCCGCACGGCCACCGGCATGGCCGGCACCGACGATCATCAGAGCGTCGTTCATCATCACGCCGTGACGGCGAGCAATACCCGCCCCGCTTCGACCCGCACCGGGTAGGTCTTGAGGTTGACGCACACTGGCGCACCCAGGGCCTTGCCGGTGCGGTAATCGAAGCGCCCGTTGTGCTTGGGGCACTCGATGATGTGGTCCATCACGAGGCCGTCGGCCAAGTGAATTTTCTCATGGGTGCACAGCCCCGCGGTGGCAAAAAATTCATTGTCGGCCGAGCGATACACCGCGTAGGTGTGCGGCCCGTGGTCGAAGCGCAGCACGTCTTCTTCGTCTATTTCGCCCACGGCGCAGACGTCGATCCATTGATCGTTCATGGCGTTTTCTCTTGTTCTTGGAAGGCGTTCAGCCGGCAGTGGCTTCTGCATGCACGGGGGCATTGGCGGCCGGTTCGGCACGCGGGCGTATCGGGCGCTGAACGAAATGGTTGGGGTCGCTGCGCTGCTTCCAGATGGTCGGCAGGATTTCCTTGTACGCCTCGAACAGATCGGTGTAGGGCGCCGGGCAGTCGCCGCGTATTTCTTCGTGCAATTGCGCCAGGGCGTGATACGGCACCATCGGGTACATGTGGTGTTCGAGGTGGTAGTTCATGTCCATGTAGATAAAGCGCAGCACACGGTTCATATAAATGGTGCGGCAGTTGCTGCGGTGGTCGAGCACATCCTCGGCCAGGCCCACGTGTTGAGTGAGGCCGAAAATATAGCCCAGCCAGGCACCGTAGATACTCGGCAGGCCAATCAGCATCAGCGGCAGCCAGCTGTGCAGGTACAAGGCGGTGCCGATGACCACCGCGTAGATGCCGACCCAGATACGCGCCGCGCGGAACACCTTGGGCCATTCGGACTCGGGGATAAAGTCTGCCTCCTGGGCACTCATCTTGCCGACGGTATGGCGCGCCACGCCGCTGAACGTCTTCCAGGCCAAGGGCACATTGAACAGGCTCAAGAACATCATCGAGAAGCGCGGTGGGCGCGGCTCGACAATCTCAGGGTCGCGACCGACGACGATGGTGTCGGTGTGATGACGGGCATGGCTCCAACGCCACACATGGGGCTCGAAGATGCACATAAAGCTTGCAACCTGGTACAGCACGTCATTCATCCAACGGGTTTTGAACGCCGTGCCATGGCCGGTTTCGTGCCAGCGCGGGTTGGACGCGGTGCCGTACAGCACGCCATAGGCCAGGAAGAACGGCACGCAGGCCCAGGTGCCCCAGAACCAGTAGCCGCCAAAACCAGTGGCGAACAGCGCGGTCACCCAAATGGCAGTGTCGAGCAAGGCCGGGCCGTCGCGACGCTGCATCAGTGCTTTCATGCGTTTTCGGGAAACCGGCGACTGATACCAACTGGCCGAGACCAGGCCTTTATCAAAGGCGCGGGCGGCTTCGGGGCCGGTGAGGCTGTAGTCGCGCCGGGCGGGATGAGCGGTGTGTTCAGGCATTGTTATTGTTCTCCGCAAGCGGGTGGTTTCAGGTGCTGTGTGAAACCCACGATAGAGAACGCCTAAATCACCCTCAAGGCCTTGAATCCATTCCCTATCAAGCTATCATCCAGGCCCAGCGGGGCTTGATAGTTTTCTATCAAGACGCTCAAGGGGCTTGTCATGAACAACAATAAACGCCCAACCATTGCCACCGTTGCCGCCCAGGCCGGGCTGAGTGTGGCCACCGTCGACCGCGTATTGAATGCGCGTGCGCCGGTCAATCCCGACACCGCCGAACAGGTGTTCCAGGCCGCCGAAGCCGTGGGTTACTTTGCCGCGCGGCTGATTGGCCAGCGCATTCGCGAACGGCGCCCGACCTACCGCCTAGGCATCCTGTTGCTGGGCACCGCCCAGGCGTTCTACGCCAACCTGGCCCGTGCCATCAGCGATGCAGCCGAGCAGCATGCCGGTGCCAACCTTACGTGCCAGTTCGAATACATCATCGATCGCACGCCCAGCGCCATCGTCGCGCAAATCGAACAGTTGGCCGTGCAGTGCGATAGCCTCGCGGTGGTCAGTTTTGCCCACCCACTGATCAACGCCTGCCTGGCGCAGATCCGCGCAGCCGGCGTGCCGGTGGTCGCCCTGCTTTCGGATATCCACGAACACGCCGATGAGCCCTATGTGGGCCAGGACAACCACGTGGTCGGCCGCACCATGGGCTGGTTGCTCGCCCGTACCTGCGGCGCACGCAAAGGCAGCGTGGGGATCTTGCTCGGCGGCCACCGCTTTCTCGGCCACCAGGCACGGGTCGAAGGCCTGCACAGCTACCTCGCCGAGCACGCGCCGGGGCTCAAGCCGTTGGAGCCGCTGATCAACCTGGATAACTGCGACATCACCGAAGAAGCCACCCTCGACCTGATCAGCCGTCACAGCGACCTGCGCGGGCTGTGTGTGGTGGGCGGCGGCGGTGATGGCATCATCAGCGCCCTGGCACAGCTGCCCAAGCGCCCGGCGCTGTGTTGCATCCTGCAGGAGTCCACCGAGCTGTCGCGCCAGGCGCTGAGCCAGGGTTTGATTGATGTAGTGATGGACTCGCAGCCGGGGCGGACGGCCGCGGCATTGGTGGCGTTGATGGTGGCGTTGCAGAGCGCCGAAGGGTTCGATCCGGTGCGGCATCGGGTGCTTATACCGCCGCAGATTGTGACGTCGGAGAATCTCTAGCGCGCTCGGCACTCGACCTTCAAGCCACCCGTCTCCAGCACGTGACTCTCGATCACCACCGGCAGGAAGCGCTGGATCACCAGCATGTTGCTGTGCAAATGCTCGCTCATGTGCGGCGTGGTGAAACGGCCGCCACCCGCCAGTGCCATTGGCAACAGCAACTGATCGGCCAGGTGTTCGCCTACTGCCGTGTCGGTGCCTCGCCACTCACTGGCCTGGTCGATAGCTTGGTCGGCCACCGTTTCGGCGCGCACCTTGGCCATGCCAAAGGCACTGAATATTTCGGTGACATGCTCGTGGACGAACTCCAGCATCAGCACATTGCCTGGGCCCTGTTGCGGGTCAATCTCGACCGGGAACAGTTGCGTGTCCGCAAACGATAGACGCTGGCGCACGCGCTTGAACTGGCGCTCGCTCACTTGGGCGGGCAACCCTGCGTTAAGGGTTACCGCGCGGGCTGCGAGCAGTTCTCCGCGCTGCATCAACTGCAGCGGCATCAGCTCACTGGGTTGGATAAACGCCTCTAACTCACCACCGCCAGCCGGTACAAACCCGTAGCGGTTCAGGCTCAATTCGATGCGCGCGCCCATACGCTGCAACAATGGAAGCCAGGCGCGCTGCAGAAAGTCCACCGGCGGTGCCAGCGGGTTATGGGTGCCGCCGCAGATCGTCACGCGGCTGGCCGTGGGGGCGCGCAGCAATGCCGGCAACAAGGTCTGCAGCACCAGGGTGCAACTGCCGGCCGTGCCAATGGAAAACCGGTATTCGCCCCCTTGAATCGGCCCGGGTTCGAACACCAGTGTTTGCGAGCCCAGTTCAGCACCTTGCACCTTGGCACCACAGACCTGCGCCGCCGCCAGCACGGCGGTCAGGTGTTGACGCATCAAGCCTGGCCGACTGCGCTTGGCGCGGATGTTTTTGATGCGCAGGGTCAACCCGGTCACCATCGACAAGCTGAGCCCGCTGCGCAGTACCTGGCCACCGCCGATGGCGCCGTCGAGTTCAATGAGGTCCTGTTTCATATCTATCCTTAAGCAAAGCGTTTGACCGTGTCCCGCAGGTAGTGGTCCAGTTGTTGGGCGTCTTCATGAGTGCGTGGCAATACCGGCACTTCGCGTTCCAGTTCACGCTGTATGTAGGCGTGCAACGCCGGGCGCCGTGGCCCGTAGGCCGCTTCCCCGGCATTGCGTTTCAACACCAGCAGGGTTGCGACCTCATCAAGCAGTTGTGCGTCATCCACTGTGCTCAACAAATCGGCGAAGGTCATCGGCGGCCGCCCCAGCCCCAGGTCGATCCAACGCACTGCCAGCAACGGCCGCAGCACGTAGAAGTACTTCTTGAACCGCACCGTGTCGCCTTGCAGATAGCCGCGAAAATTCTTCTTGGCCATCGAAAGGTAATGATTGCGCGCCGCCGGCGGGCTGTAGAACGCCTCGGCCAGGGCACGCAATTGCGCCGTGGCCTCGGCCTCCTGGCGATACACCAGCGGCGAATCAAGCCATTCCAGCAGCGTGGGGTTGGATTTGCGCAGCAGGCCCAAGGTCTTGCGCAACTCCCAGCCGCTCACATCCAACTCGTCATCCAACGGGCGTTCGATCACGTCGCGCGGCGTATCCACCTGCATGAACCAGTCAGGTTTTTCCACGTAGACAAAACGCACATCGTAGTCGCTGTCGGTGGAGGCAAAACCCCAGGCCCGGCTGCCGGATTCGCAGGCATACAGTACCGTCACATTGCGCTCACGCTCTATGCGCTCCAGCTCCTGAAGCACTCGCGCGCGCATGGCGTCGCTCAATGGGTGGCGTTCTTCCCTTTCCATCTCTATTCCCCCTCTTATCCTTTGACGCACACCACTTGACGCAAGGTGTGCAGCACTTCCACCAGCTCGCGCTGGGCGTGCATGACTTGGTCGATGTCCTTGTAGGCCATCGGAATTTCATCGATCACATCGGCGTCCTTGCGGCACTCCACATGGGCCGTCGCGCGGATCTGGTCGGCCAGGGTGAAGGTGTTCTTCGCCTTGGTACGGCTCATGGTGCGGCCGGCGCCGTGGCTGCACGAGCAGAACGACTCTTCGTTGCCCAGTCCACGCACGATGAAGCTTTTGGCGCCCATGGAGCCCGGAATAATCCCCAGCTCGCCCTTCTTCGCCGACACCGCGCCCTTGCGCGTCACCAAAATATCTTCGCCAAAGTGCCGCTCTTTCTGCACGTAGTTGTGATGACAGTTCACCGCTTCCAGCGCCACTTCAAATGGCTTGCTGATCACCTGGCGTGTGGCCTGGACCACCGCGCGCATCATCAACTCGCGGTTCTGCCGGGCGAAATCCTGAGCCCAGCCCACCGCTTCCACGTAGTCATCGAAGTGCTGGCTGCCCTCTTCGAAATACGCCAGGTCGCGGTCCGGCAAATTCGCCAGGTGTTGCTGCATGTCCGCCTGGGCCAACTGGATAAACAGGTTGCCGATGGCGTTACCCACGCCACGCGAACCGCTGTGCAACATGAACCAGACACGGTTGGCTTCATCCAGGCACACCTCGACAAAGTGGTTGCCGCCGCCCAGGGTGCCGAGGTGCTGGCGGTTGTTACTGCGTTCCAGTTGCGGGTACTTGTCAGTGATCGCCTTGAAGCGCGGGTGCAACGCCGTCCATGCCTGATCGGCCTGGGCCGGCACGTCTTCCCATGCACCTTTGTCGCGGCCTTTACGGCTGCGAGTGCGGCCATGGGGTACGGCGGCCTCGATGGCGCACCGCAGGCCATGGAGGTTGTCGGGCAAGTCGCTGGCGGTCAGCGTGGTACGCGCGGCGATCATGCCGCAGCCAATATCCACGCCCACCGCTGCCGGGATGATTGCGCCCACGGTGGGGATCACGCTGCCGATGGTCGACCCCTTGCCCAAGTGCACATCCGGCATCACCGCAAGGTGCTTGAAGATAAACGGCATCTTGGCGGTATTCATCAGTTGCTGGCGGGCCTCGGGTTCGACGGGCACGCCCTGGGTCCAGAGTTTGATCGGCTTGCCGTCGGCGATTTCCAGCAGTTGGTAGGTTTTCTCTTGCATGATCTCGATTCTTTTTTTGAAAGCCGGCGCTGCGGCGTTGATAGAGGCATAGCAGCGGGCGTGCCAGTTTTTTAAAAGCCGCTCTAAAAATACTTATCCAATTGTTTTATATAGTTATTTTTAATAATTGATAACTCACACCCAAAAAAACCATGACAAGCTGATCGTCAACTTCATATCCTCACATATCGTTACTTATATTTTGGTCTAGCCATGAAACACAAGCGCACCGTCGCCATCGGGTTTATCGGCTCCAAGCTGGATCGCGTCGGCAAAGGCGCCAACCGCTGGAACCACTGGCGCCCCAGCGTCGGCCTGTGCCAGCAGGACAACCTGCAGATTGATTGCCTGGAGCTGATCCACGACATCGACGCCCGGGACGTCAGCCTCGCCGAGCGGGTGCGCGCCGATGTCCAGCAGATCTCGCCCCACACCGAGGTGCGCCTGCACCCCATGCCGCTGAACAACCCCTGGGATTTCGAAGAGGTCTACGGCGCGCTGCACGACTTCACCACCGACTACCGCTTCGACACCGAACACGAGGACTACCTGGTCCACATCACGACCGGCACGCACGTGGCGCAGATTTGCTGGTTCCTGCTGACAGAGGCGCGCAACCTGCCCGCGCGGCTGATCCAGACCGCGCCCAGCCGCCGCCTCGACGACACCGCACCCGCCACCGGCACCCACACCCTGATCGATCTCGACCTGTCGCGCTACGACCGCATCGCCTCCCGCTTCGCCCACCAGCGCCTGGAGGGCCTGGCGTTTCTCAAGTCGGGGATCGCCACGCGCAACAGCGCGTTCAATGCCTCCATCGAGCAGATCGAACGCGTGGCCGTGCGCTCCACGGCGCCGATGCTGCTGATCGGCCCCACGGGCGCGGGCAAGTCGTTCCTCGCCCGCCGCATCTACGAACTCAAGCGCAGCCGCCATCAAGTGCAAGGGCGCTTCGTGGAAGTCAACTGCGCCACCCTGCGCGGCGATGGTGCTATGTCGGCGTTGTTCGGCCATACCAAGGGCGCCTTCACCGGCGCACAAAACGCCCGCGACGGCCTGCTGCGCGCGGCGGATGGCGGCATGTTGTTCCTTGATGAAATCGGCGAACTGGGCCCTGATGAACAAGCGATGCTGCTTAAAGCCATCGAAGAAAAGCGCTTCTACCCCATGGGCGCCGACCGCGAAGTGGCCAGCGACTTCCTGATCATCGCCGGCACCCATCGCGACCTGCGCGGGCGCGTGGCCGAAGGGCTGTTCCGCGAAGACCTGTACGCGCGCATCAACTTGTGGACCTTTGATCTGCCGGGCTTGGCGGGCAGGCGCGAAGACATCGAGCCCAATATCGATTTCGAGCTGGAGCGCCACGCCCGCGAGCAAGGCCGCCGCGTGCGCTTCAACCTCGAAGCGCGCCGCCGCTACCTGGCGTTCGCCTGTTCCAGCGAAGCGGCGTGGCTGGGTAACTTTCGCGAGCTGTCTGCGTCGATCACGCGCATGGCGACCCTGGCCGACAGCGGACGTATCGATGAGGCCCAGGCCGAAGAAGAAATCCAACGCCTGCGCTACGCCTGGGGGCTGTCCGAGCCGCACACCCTGCTGCCCGCCGACCTGGACCTGTTCGACCAGTTGCAACTCAAGGCCGTCATCGAGGTGTGCCTGCAATCCGACAGCCTGTCCGACGCCGGCCGCCGCTTGTTCGGTGTATCACGCCAGGCCAAGGCCCAGCCCAATGATGCGGATCGCCTGCGTAAATACCTGGCGCGCTTTGCGATTGACTGGAAGCAGTTGAAGCCCTAGCCCTGCGAGGCGGTCAGTTGCCACGAAAATCCGTGGCATTCAGGCCGAACCGGCTCATCTTGTTATACAGCCCGCCCCGCGACACGTTTAGCTGCCGGGCGGCCAGGCGGATGTTGCCGCGGGTGCTTTCGAGCGCGGCGACGATGGCGTGCATTTCATGGCTGCTCAGGTCCTGGGTCGGTTGCACGTCGTCAGTGCGCACCGTTGCGCGCGGCTTGCTTTCCAGGGGCAAGTCGACAGGCTGGATCAGTTCACCCGTCGCCAGGTTGGTTGCCCGTTCAATGCTGTTTTCCAACTCCCGCACATTACCCGGCCAGCCGTAGGCCGAGAGCTGCGCCATGGCGTCCGGGGAAAAACCCTGCACCGATTTACGCAGTGAACGCGCGCAGCGGGCAAGAAAGTGCCGCGCCAGCAGCGGTATATCGTCGCGGCGCATGCGCAGTGGCGGCACGGTCAGGCTCAACACGTTAAGGCGGTAGTAGAGGTCTTCGCGAAACGCGCCCTCGGCCACCGCCTGGCTGAGGTTGCGGTGGGTCGCGGCGATGATGCGCACATCCACTTGCCGCGAATTCTTCGCCCCCACGCGGGTGATTTCACCTTCCTGCAACACCCGCAACAGGCTGACCTGGGCATCGAAGGACATGTCGCCAATTTCATCCAGGAAGATGGTGCCGCCATCGGCCAACTCGAACTTGCCCGCCGAGCCGCCACGGGCCGAGCCGGTGAAGGCGCCTTCGACATGCCCGAACAGTTCGCTTTGCACCAGGTCTCGCGGGATGGCGCCGCAGTTGACCGCCACAAAGGGGCCATTGCAGCGGTCGCTGCCGTTGTGGATCGCCTGGGCAAACAGCTCTTTGCCGGTGCCGCTTTCGCCGAGGATCAAGGTGGTGGACTCACTGCGGCTGGCGATGCGGCCCAGGTGCAGCGCGTCCTGGATAGCGCGCGAGTTGCCCTGGATGGTTTCAAAGGTATAGCGAGCCTGGGTGCCGATAATGCGCCGGGTAATTTCGCGGATACGGCGGTTCTCGCGCACCGATACGATCACCCCGCCCTGCTCCAGCGGGCACACTGAAACCAGGCAAGCGAGCTGGCTGCGGTCGTGCAGGTGAAAGGTGCAATCCAGGTCGCGCACAGGCTCCCCCGTCGCATCACCCAACTCACTGCGGCCCAGGTGCTGGAACGGGCGACCGATCAGCTCCAGCCCCACCCGGAACAATTGCCGGGCATAGCGGTTGAGCGCCTTGATGCAGCCGCGCTCGTCCAGCACCACCAGGCCTTCGTTGAGCACTTCGAGGACGGTTTGCTGTTCTTCCAGCAGGCCTTGCAGGGCCATCTGCCGTGATACGGCTTCGGCCGCCGCCTGCACGGTGCCGAGGGTATGAAAGTGAAACCAGCCGGGCTCGGCGGTGAGTGTCAGCATCGCCAGGGTTTCACCCTGGGCATTCTTGATCGGCGCGGCGGCGCAGTGCATGCGACGCTGGCGCAGGCCACTACCAAAATTTTCCTCGGCCAGTACATACACCAGGCGATCTTCGGCCAGGGCCAGCCCGGTGCAGTTAGTGCCTTGCACGGATTCCAGCAGGCGGCTGCCCACCGGGGTGATGTCCAACCCGCAGAAATACAGGGTGGTGCCGTCGGCATCAGTGAGGTTGATATGGCCGCGCGGGTTGTAGGCCAGCAAGCCGTGCATGACTTGCGCAGCGGCAGCGATCAACACGCGGTGAGTTGCCAGGGTGGCATCAAGGTCGCGGGGCTCCACGAAGCGATACCCGCTGTCATCGGGATCGATACCGGCCTCGACGCTTCGCCGCCAGGAATCCCAGATGACTTGCCGGACCTCGCCTGGGCGCTCGACCCGGCCGGCCAGGCACTCCCGCCACGCCTGCTCGAGCGCGGCGACAGGTCCGTCATTCAGCGCGACAGGCCCCAAGGCAGTCAGGTAGTCGAGGTCTTGCACGCTGAACATCATGGTCATCGGGGGCATCCGTGTTCATGTTTTTGACATGTCAGTATAGACATGTCATCAAAATGAACACTTTTTGTTTATATGTATTTATAAATCCATAAATATCAGCATGTTATGAATTGGCACAGCCCTTGCTCCTACCTCTTTGCCCATCAGGACTGTCCTGAGGCCAATAATAAAAAGGGGTTATTTCATGAGTACACAGAACATCCGCCTGGGCTTGATCGGCGCTGGTCGCATGGGCAGCTTCCACGGCCTCACGGCTGCGCGACACATCCCAGGGGCCAGCCTCACAGCCATTGCCGACCCCACTCCCGGCCAAGCCGCCCGCCTCGCCGCTGAGCTCGGGGTAGCCAAGGTCTACACCGACCCCCAACAACTGCTCGACGACCCGGATATCGACGGCGTACTCATCGCCGCCCCCGCACGCAGCCACGCCGAACTGGTGATCAACGCCGCGCGCGCCGGCAAAGGCATCTTCTGCGAAAAACCGATGGCCATCACCCTGGACGAGGCCGACCGCGCCATCGCCGCCGCAGCCGATGCGCGCGTGCCGTTGCAGGTCGGCTTCAACCGGCGTTTCGCCAAGAGCTTCCGTACTGCCCACCTCGACGTCGTCGCCGGCCGTATCGGCACGCCGCAACTGTTGCGATCGCTGACCCGCGACCCGGCATTGAACAACCCGGCCGCTTCACCGCAATGGGTGATTTTCCTGGAAACCCTGATCCACGACTTCGACACCCTGCGCTACCTCAACCCCGGCGCCGAAGCGGTACAGGTGTACGTAATGGCCGACGCGCTGATCGCTCCGGAATACAAAAGCAAAGGTTTTCTCGACACCGCCGTGGTCACAGTGCGCTTCGACAATGGGGCAATTGCCACCGCAGAAGCCAACTTCCAGGCCGTGTATGGCTACGATGTGCGCGGCGAAGTGTTCGGCAGCGCAGGCATGCTGACCATGGGCAGCGTCACTGAGTCCGACCTGGTGCGCTACCTGGCCCAAGGCATCCAGGCCGACACTCTGCGCCTGGACACCGACCTGCTGCGCGACGCCTACATCGCCGAACTCAACCACTTCGTCGACTGCCTGCGCAGCGGCGCCAAGCCCCTGGCCAGCGGCGAAGATGCGCGCGCGGCACTGGCAATTGCCCGCGCCTGCATCGAGTCGTTCGAAACGGGCAAGGCCGTCGCCGTGCAGGGAGCCCAGCGATGATCCCGTTCACACTGGCGGTCAGTGCCGAGATGGTGTTTCTCGACCTGCCCTTTATCGAGCGCGTACAGCGTATTCACGCGCTGGGGTTCAGCGCCGAGATCTGGAACTGGACCGACAAGGACATCAATGCCCTGGCCGCGACCGGTGCCGATTTCACCTCGATGACCGGCTACATCACCGGCACCCTCACCGACCCCGACGGCATCCGCCACTTGCTCGACAGCGCCCGCGAATCCTTGAGGGTAGCCGAGCAATTGAACTGCCCCAGCCTCAACCTGCACGGCACCGGCCTGGGTGACGGCGGCCTGCCCGTGCAACCGGTGTCCCGGACCACCGGCCGCATGTGGCTGAGCGCCTGCAAGACCCTGGAAAAAATCGCCCGCCTGGGCGAAGACGCCGGCCGCGTGTTCCTGCTGGAAAACCTCAACACCGACGTCGATCACCCCGGCACCCCCTTCGCTCGCGCCGACGACACCCTGGCACTGATCGAAGCCGTGGGCAGCCCACACCTGAAGATGAACCTGGACCTGTACCACGCGCAGATCGGCGAAGGAAACCTGATCGAATTGATCCAGCGCGCCGGTAGCGCCATCGGTGAAATCCAGGTCGCCGACGTGCCGGGCCGCCAGGAACCCGGCACGGGAGAAATCCACTACCCGGCCATTGCCAGGGCGTTGCACGCCATGGGCTACAGCGGCGTGGTCGGACTGGAAGGCTGGGCCAGCGGAGACAGCGAACTGGCCCTGGCGCGTTTCCGCCAAGCATTCACCCTATAACAATAAAAGGATCACCCTTATGAACCGCTATTCGTTGTTCGTTGCCACGCTGTTACTGCTGTTCAGCCAATGGACGTTCGCCGCTTACCGCATCGGCGTGAGCATCGCGCGGGTCGACGACAACTTCATGACCTACGTACGCACCGGCCTGGAAGCTGCCGCCAAACAGCAGGATGTGCAGATCCAGTTCGAAGACGCCCAGGGCGACGTGGTGCGCCAACTCAACCAGGTCGAAGGCTTCCTCAACCAGAAAGTCGACGCGGTGATCGTGCTGCCGGTGGATACCGCCGCCACCGCCAACATCACCCGCGCAGCCACCGCCGCGAAGACGCCACTGGTGTACGTCAACCGCCACCCGGATGAACGCACGCTGCCCAAGGGCGTCGTCACCGTGGCCTCCAACGACATCGAGGCCGGGCAATTGCAGATGCGCTACCTCGCGGAAAAACTTGGCGGCAAGGGCAACGTGGCGATCATCATGGGTGACCTTGCGCAAAACGCCACCCATGACCGCACCGAGGGCGCCAAACAGGTGCTCAAGGACTTTCCCGGCATCAAGGTGGTGGAGCAGCAAAGCGCCGAATGGCAACGCAGCAAAGGCATGGACTTGACCAGCAACTGGTTGCTGGCGGGCACGCAGTTCGATGCGATCGTCGCCAACAACGATGAAATGGCGATTGGCGCAGCCATGGCGTTGCAGCAAGCCGGCAAAGCCAAGGGTGAAGTGGCGATTATCGGCATCGACGGCTTGCCAGATGGCTTGGCGGCGATCAAGCGTGGCTTGCTGACGGCGTCGGTGTTTCAGGACCCGAAAGCCCAGGCAACCCAAGCGGTGCAGGCGGCGATCCGGATGATCAAGGGCGAGCCGATTGAATCGGAAGTGTGGGTGCCGTTTGAGCTGATCAAGCCGGAACAGGTGGCGGTGTTTGAGCAGCGCTACAAATAAACTTGGGTACACAAATCCAAATGTGGGAGCGGGCTTGCTCGCGAATGCGGTGGATCAGCCAATGAATCTGTTGACTGACACACCGCATTCGCGAGCAAGCCCGCTCCCACAGGTTTAATCCAGGTCGCTTGCAGAATGGCGCTCGGCCAACTGCTCCGCAGGCTCGCCGGATACCCGATTCACCCTACGCCCCCGCTGCACCGCCGGCCGCGCTTCAATCGCATCCGCCCAGCGCAACACATGCGTGTACTCATGCACCGCCAAAAACTCCGCCGCGCCATACAAACGGCCTTTTACCAACCCGCCATACCAAGGCCAGATCGCGATATCGGCGATGGTGTACTCATCCCCGGCAATGTATTCACTCACCGCCAGGCGCTGATCCAATACATCCAGCTGACGCTTGGTCTCCATGGCAAACCGATTGATCGCATACTCCATCTTGCTCGGCGCATACGCATAGAAATGCCCGAAACCACCGCCCAGGTAAGGTGCGCTGCCCATCTGCCAGAACAACCACGACAAGCATTCCGCACGCGCCGCAGGCTCAGTCGGGAAGAATGCGCCGAACTTTTCCGCCAGGTACTGCAAAATCGCGCCCGACTCAAACACACGAATCGGCGTGGCGCCGCTACGGTCCAGTAATGCCGGGATCTTGGAGTTGGGATTGACCCCGACAAAGCCGCTGCCGAACTGGTCGCCGTCGCCGATCTTGATCAGCCAGGCATCGTATTCCGCCCCGCTGTGCCCCAGGGCCAGCAGCTCTTCCAGCAAGAGGGTGACCTTCTGCCCATTGGGCGTGGCCAGGGAATACAGCTGCAGCGGGTGCCCTCCCACCGGCAGCGCCTTGTCGTGGGTTGCCCCGGCAATCGGTCGGTTGATGCTGGCGAAAGTGCCGCCGCTTTCGGTGTCCCAGGTCCACACTTTCGGGGGTACGTACTCGGTCATGCTGACTGCTCCAGAGGCGTTTTCGATCGACGTAGTGCTCCAGACTAAACCAAACGTTGCTGGAGCGTCACACAGTGAATGCCGGCCCATCCGCAAGGCCGGTTCAAAGATGCAGCGGTACGCCAGCGGCGCCATTGCGCGGCACGTGTACCCGTAGCGCAATCAACAAGGCTGCCAACAACATCAGTACCCCGGCGCCGAGAAACACACCGCCAATGCCACTGACACTGAACATCGCGCCCCCACCGGCCGCCCCCGCCGCGATGGCTGACTGCACCGAAGCCACGACCATGCCACCCGCACTTTCAGCTTGATCCGGCACGGCGCGAGCCACCCAGTTCGACCACGCCACGGGCACCCCGCCAAAGGCCATGCCCCACAGCGCCAGCAGCAGCGCCTGGCCTGGCAGAGAGGCAGGCAACAGCACCAGGGCGAGCGCCGCAACGCCGACCAGTACCGGCATCAACACCAATGTGCCCCGTGGATAGCGCACCAGCAGCCAACCGGCCAGCAGCGTGCCGATGAAGTTTGCGGCGCCGAACCCCAGCAGCATCAAGGCCAGCCCTTGAGTCTGCACGCCCGTGGTGCTTTCCAGGAATGGCCGAATGTAGGTGAACAGCGCGAAGTGCGCGGTGTGTACCAATACGCAGGCAAACATGCCGATGGCGATGCCAGGGCGCAGCAGCACATCCAATACCGTGCGCAGCCGTGCACTGCCAGTGGGAGCCAGGCGTGGCAGCGTGAGCAGCTGGAACGCCAACGTCACCACGCCAACGGCGGCCGCAGCCACAAACGCACTGCGCCAGCCATACACATCGCCGAGGTAGCTGCCCAGCGGCACGGCAACCACCGTGCCCACCGCAATGCCACTGAAGATGATCGACAGCGCACGGGGCAGCAACGCCGCCGGCACCAGGCGCATCGCCACCGCTGCCGCCATACTCCAGAAACCACCCAGGGCGACGCCCAGCAGGATGCGCATCAACAGCAGCACCGCCAGGCTCGAAGACAGCGCCACCAACACGTTGGACGCGATCATCAGCATGGAAAACCCCAGCAGCACCACGCGCCGGTCGATCCCGCGCGTCAGGCCGGGCACCAGCAAGCCAGCGAACAACGCCACCACTGCCGTCACGGTTACAGCCTGACCAGCCAGGGCCTCCGACACCCCAAGGTCCATCGCCATCGGCGTCAGCAGGCTGGCCGGCAGGTATTCTGCCGTCAACAACCCGAATACCCCCATGGCCAGGGAAAACACCGCCATCCAGGCCGGGGTAGCGGGCTCCGCCTTGGAACGGATAGAGGCTTGAGCTACACAATCATTCATCACACGACATCCTCAGGAAATTAGCGCGACCGCCAGTCTAGGTTCGCCAACCCGGATGATCTATGATGCAAACCCTTGAGTTTTTGACCGAAACCCCGAACATGACTGCACCGGCCCCGTTCAATCTGTCGTCCGACCTTATCGATGAACTGCTGCGCGGCATGCGCCTGCGCGGGGTGCAGTACCAGCGCATTCAGGCCGGACCCCGCTTCGGCATGGGCTTCGACGCCAAACCCGGTCACGCCTACTTCCATTTCCTCGCCGCAGGTGTGGCCACCCTGCGCACCGACGACGGCAGCCTGTTTGAATTGTCGGCGGGCAATGCCGTGTTCATCTCCCACGGCGGCGCACATGCGCTGTTGTCCACGGCGGATGTCGCTGTGCAGGACATCAGCCGATTTGACGCCACCCCGCTGGGCGATACCGTCTGCGCCGTGGATGCATCGCCCGACACGCCCCCCAATACGTTGCTGTTCAGCGCCTGCATGGAGTTCGAAATCGGCAGTATCCAGGGGCTCGGCAGCCTGATGCCGGCCTTGATGCTGATCGATACCAAGGGCCAGCGCTACCCCGGCCTGATGCCGATCCTGGCGGTGATGGAGCGCGAAGTCGCCAGTGCTCGCGTCGGCTACTCGGGCATCCTCGCGCGCCTGGCCGATGTGGTGGCCGCCATGATCGTGCGGGGTTGGGTGGAATGCGCCTGCGGCAATGCATCGGGGCTGGTGGCAGCGTTGCGCGACGCACGGCTGGCCGGGGCCCTGCTTGCCCTGCATCAGCAACCAGGCCGCGATTGGAGCGTGGCCGAGTTGGCCGCGCACAGTCATACCTCCCGTTCGGTGTTCGCCGAACGCTTCCAAGCCACCCTGGGTCTTCCGCCGCTGCGCTACGTGACGCAATTGCGCATGCGCCTGGCCAGCCAATGGTTGACGCTGGAGCGCTTGCCCATCGAAGAAGTGGCGCTGCGCCTGGGCTATACCTCCCAGGCGGCGTTCAGTCGCGCATTCAAGCGCATCACCGGCCAGCCACCTGGAGCCAGCCGCCAGGGCTCCAGGAGCCCGGCATGAAACAGCGCCAAGCCATTGCGCAGGCTGATCCCGCGCCCTTACTCTCTTGAGCTCACCACGTAGCAAGCAATGGAGGTTTCATGAAACTGATCGGCATGCTGGACTCGCCTTACGTACGCCGCGTGGCGATCTCCCTGGAGCTGTACGGCGTGGATTTCGTGCATGAACCGCTGTCGGTGTTTCGCACCTTCAACGAATTCGCGCAGATCAACCCGGTGGTCAAGGCCCCGACCCTGGTGCTGGACGATGGCACGGCGCTAATGGATTCCAGCCTGATCCTGGACTACCTGGAAACCCTCGCCCCGGCTGACAAAAAGCTGCTGCCCCCGCAGCCCGCCGCGCGCGCCCATGACTTGCATGTGCTTGGGCTGGCGCTGGCGGCCTGTGAGAAGAGCGTGCAGATCGTGTATGAGCACAAGCTGCGCCCGGCCGAGAAACTGCATGCGCCGTGGCTGGAGCGTGTCACCGGCCAATTGCTGGCGGCTTATTCGCTGCTCGACAAGCAACTGGCCGACAGCGAGGCGCTGACTCAGGCTTCGATTACAGCGGCGGTGGCCTGGTCGTTCAGCCAGTTAACCGTGGCGTCGGTGGTCAAGGCGGATACGTTTCCCAACGTGAAGCGCCACGCCGAGCGCCTGGAGCAGCACCCGGCTTTCAAGCAGTACCCGATCGAATAAACACCATCGTCTCAAGGGGGTGCGGGCTTGCTCGCGAATGCGGTGGATCAGTCAAATAATCCGGTGACTGACACACAGCTTTCGCGAGCAAGCCCGCTGCCACCTTTGGCCTGCGTCGTTATGAAGTTAGCTAGCCCTGCCTAAACCCAGCCGCCATCCACAATAAAATTCTGCGCCGAACACATCGCCGACGCATCGGAAGCAAGAAACAACGCCATATTGGCGATGTGTTCCGGCAGCACACTGCCCGGCAAACACTGGCTGCGGCTGATCAGTTCCCTGGCGGCATCGTCGACCCACATCGCCAGTTGCTTCTCTGTCATCACCCAACCCGGCACCAGCGTGTTCACGCGGATGCGACTCGGCCCCAGTTCGCGAGCCAGCGCGCGGGTCATGCCGTGGGCGGCGGCTTTGCTGGCGGCGTACACCGGGTAGCCGGCGGACGCCATCATCCAGCCGACCGAGCCGAGGTTGATGATCGAGCCGCTACCGGCGCTTTTCATCATGGGCACCACGGCCTTGGCGGCGAAGAAAGCGTGTTTGAGGTTGACGGAGATCAGCCTGTCGAACATTTCCGAGTCGATTTCTTCCAGGGTGTGACGCACGTCATTGGCGGCGTTGTTTACCAGCACGGTGATCGGCCCCAGAGAGTGTTCGAAACGAGCGATGGCGGCTTTGTAGGCAATCTCGTCGGTGATGTCGCAGTTCACGAACTCCACAGTGTGCCCGCGGGAACTGAGCAGCGCCGCGAGGCGTTCGCCCTGGCTTTGCGCGCGGTCGACAAAGCCCACCTTGGCGCCCTGGGCGGCGAAGGCCCGCACCATGAATTCGCCGATCCCTGAGGCACCTCCGGAGATCAGGACGGTTTTGCCTTCAAGGTCGGGATACACGGCGTGTTGAGTACTCATAACATCTTGCCTCGCTCAATTAGTCTTATTTTATTTTGCAAAAACGGCTTTTAAGGCTATAAATTCGCTGTCATAAAGACAAAATATCGCTATTAGTAGAACTATTCCACTCAAAACAACAAAAGGAAGTTCGACCATGAAGCCCCCTCGTTATCTGCTGTCAGGTCTCGCCATGTCCGTATTAATCGCCAGTGGCGGGGCTCACGCCGCAGGCCTCTCCAGTGAACACAAGCCTTTCGGTAAAACCAACGACGGCACCGCCGTCGAGCAGTACATCTTGCGCAACAGCCATGGCATGCAAGCCACGGTGATCACCTACGGCGGCGTGTTGCAGTCGCTGAAAGTGCCGGACAAAAACGGCAAGGTCGACGACGTGGTGCTGGGCTTTGACGACGTGCAAGGCTACCAGGCCGGCACGGCGTTTTTCGGCGCGACCATCGGGCGCTTCGGCAACCGCTTGGCCGGCGGTGCCTTTGAGCTCGACGGCAAGCGCTTCCAGGTGCCGCTCAACGATGGTCCCAACTCACTGCATGGCGGCGCCCAGGGCT
The DNA here is from genome assembly GCF_963970525.1 of Pseudomonas sp. EA_65y_Pfl1_P113. Lineage (NCBI taxonomy): Bacteria > Pseudomonadati > Pseudomonadota > Gammaproteobacteria > Pseudomonadales > Pseudomonadaceae > Pseudomonas > Pseudomonas sp. EA_65y_Pfl1_P113. The sequence continues at coordinate 3,096 of NZ_CAXAQM010000009.1, read as the reverse complement.
TCGACAAACAGGTGTGGAAGGCCGCACAGGTCAAGGGCAAGGACTCGGTCGGCGTGACCCTCACCTACCTGTCCAAGGACGGTGAAATGGGCTTTCCCGGCAACCTGAAAACCGAGGTCACCTACAGCCTCAACGAGAAAAACGAACTGCACATCGACTACAAGGCCACCACCGATAAACCCACGGTGCTCAACCTTACCAACCACAGCTACTTCAACCTCGCCGGTGCGGGGAATGGTGACATTCTCAAGCAGGTGGCGACCCTGCACGCCAGCCATTACACGCCGGTGAACGCCACCTTGATTCCAACCGGCGAAATCGCGTCGGTGAAAGGCACGCCGATGGACTTCCTGAAACCGACGCCGATCGGCCAGCACATCAAGGACGATCACCCGCAGCTCAAGTTCGCCGAGCCGAAACAGGGCGGGTTTGACTTCAACTGGGCACTCGATACCAAGGGTGACGTGAAACAGTTGGCTGCCCAAGTGCATGATCCTGAGTCGGGGCGGCGGTTGCAGCTCTACACCACAGAGCCCGGTGTGCAGTTCTATACCAGCAACTTCCTCGATGGTTCGGTGAAGGGCAAAGCGGGGAAGACGTATCTGCACTGGAGCGGTTTCACGTTGGAGACCCAGCATTTTCCGGATGCGCCTAATCAGCCGAAGTTTGCGTCTACCCGTTTGAACCCAGGGCAGACTTACACCCAGAACACTATCTTCAAGTTCTCCGCCGATTAAAACTGTGGGAGCTGGCTTGCCTGCGATAGCGGTAAGCCAGCCGATAAATCCTGGACTGACCCACCGCTATCGCAGGCAAGCCAGCTCCCACATTTAGATCTTCACATGGCAAGGGTTCAGCGTTGTTTCATGCGGTCGATGACCACCGCCAGCAGCAGGATCGAGCCGCGAATCACGTACTGATAAAACGTGTCGATGTTCTTCAGGTTCATCGCGTTCTCAATGATCGCCAAAATCAACACGCCGGCAATCACATGGCGAATCATGCCAACACCACCACTCAACGACACCCCGCCCAACACACACGCCGAGATCACCGTCAGCTCAAAACCCTGGCCGATCATCGGCTGGCCGGAGGTCATGCGCGAGGCCAGGATCACCCCGGCCAGGGCGCCGATCACACCGTGCACGGCAAATATCAGGATCTTGGTGCGATCAACGTTTACACCCGCCAGCAACGCCGCTTCCGGGTTGCCGCCGATGGCCAAGGTGTTGCGCCCATAAGTGGTGTAATTGAGCAGCCAGCCGAAAAACACGAAGCACAGGATGGTAATCAGGATCGGCACCGGCACGCCCAGCAGTTGGCCGTTACCGAAGATAAAGAACTGCTCCTCGGACACCCCCACCGCCTTGCCGTTGGCGAAGATATACGCCAGCCCGCGCACGATCTGCATGGTCGCCAGCGTGGTAATCAGCGCATTGACCCGCAGCTTGGCAATCACGATGCCATTGATCAGCCCCACAACCAGGCCCATCAGCAAGGCGGCGCCGATACCGAGCATGACGCTGTCGGTGTCGCGCATCACAATCGCCGCCACCACCCCGGCGCAGGCAATTACCGAGCCCACCGACAAGTCGAAGTGCCCCGACGCCAGGCAAAACAACATGGTGCAGGCGGCGATGCCCACCGTGGAAATCGCCAGGCCCAGACCGCGCATGTTCAGCGGCGAGAGGAAGTTGTCGATGAGCAAGGCGCACAGCAGGAAGATGCCCACCGCGGCCAGCAGCATCGCCCAGTTGTCGAGCAGTGCGCGCATGTCCAGGGGTTTGCGTGCCGAGGGCAACGCGTTGTCTTGGGTTGTCATAGTCGTCTCTCAGTTCGCCAGGCTGCGCGGCAAAGCCAGTTGCAGCAGGTTGGATTCAGTCGCGTGCTCGCGGGTTTGCTCACCCCGCAGTGCGCCTTCGCACAGCACCAGGATGCGGTCGGAGATGCCCATCACTTCCATCAGGTCGCTGGAGACCACAATGACTGCAATGCCTTGGGCGGCGAGGTTATGGATGATCTGGTAGATCTCGGCCTTGGCGCCGATATCGATGCCACGGGTCGGCTCGTCCAGCAGCAGGACTTTCATCGGCATCGACAGCCAGCGGCCAAGAATGGCCTTCTGCTGATTGCCGCCGGACAGGTACATGATTTTCTGCGCCGCGTTGGGCGTTTTGACCTTCATCGCCTTGATTTGCTGGTCGGCGTTGCCCTTCTCCCACCCCTCGCGCAACAGCCAGCCGAACCGGGAGTGAGTGCCGCGTGCGCTGATATTGATGTTCTCGGCGACGCTGGACAGCGGAATGATGCCTTCCTTCTTGCGGTCTTCCGGGCACAGCAGCACGCCCGCGGCGATGGCATCGCGCGGTGAGCGCAGTTGCAGTTTTTCGCCGCACAGTTCCAGCTGCCCTGCGGTCGTACGCGTTAATCCGCTGAGCAGGCGGAACAACTCGGTACGCCCAGCCCCCACCAACCCGAACAAGCCGAGAATCTCGCCCTTGCGCACGTTGAAACTGATCGGCTCACGCAGGCCGGGGCCGAGCAGGCCATCGACCTTGAGCGCGACCTCGCCGTGCTCACGTGGGCGGTAGTCGTAAATGTCCTGGATATCGCGCCCGACCATGCAGGTCACCAACTGGTCATGGGTCAGCGCGCTCATGTCCTCGAAGGTGCGCACGTAGCGGCCATCCTTGAACACCGTGACCGCGTTGCAGATGCGGAACACTTCCTCCATGCGGTGCGACACGTAGAGCACCACTTTGCCCTCATCGCGCAGGCGCGTGATGATCGCCATCAAGCGGTCGATCTCCCGCGCCGACAGGCTGCTGGTGGGTTCATCAAACGCGATCACATGCGCACCACGGGACAACGCCTTGGCGATTTCCACCAGTTGGCGTTGGCCCAGGGACAGGCGGCCGAGCTTCTCATCCGGGTCGATTTCATCCGCCAGGCCCTTGAGGCAAGCCAAGGCCTGCTTGCGCAGCAGCGCCCGATTGACCACCCCAAAACGCGACGGCAAATGCCCGAGGAACAGGTTCTCGGCCACGGTCATTTCCGGCACCAGATGCAGCTCCTGGTGGATCACCGCCACGCCGC